>JANYDZ010000311.1 GCA_025363375.1 Hyphomicrobiales bacterium | reverse complement strand
AGCCACAGCGCGTTCGCCACCACGCTGACCGAAGACAGCGCCATGGCCGCGCCGGCGAACATCGGCGTAAGCAGGCCCAGCGCGGCCAGCGGTATGCCCACGATATTGTAGACAAATGCCCAGAACAGACCGCGCCGGATCGTCCGCACAGTGGCGCGGCTGATCGAGATCGCGTCCGCGATCAACAGCGGATCGCCGCGCATGAGCGTGACGCCCGCCGTGCTCATGGCGACATCGGCACCCGTGCCCATGGCCATGCCGACATCGGCGGCGGCGAGCGCGGGAGCGTCGTTGACGCCGTCGCCGACCATGGCGACGCGGTGGCCCGCCGCGCGCAGCCGCTCGACTTCGCCCGCCTTGCCCGCCGGCAAAACGCCAGCCATGACGCGGGAGACGCCGACGGCGCGCGCGACCACTTCGGCAGTGCGGATATTGTCGCCGGTGAGCAAAAGCGTTGCGACGCCCATTTGCTCCAGGCGCGCGATCGCTTGCTTTGACGCTGGCTTTATCGCGTCGCGCGCGGCAATGAGGCCGAGCAGCGCCTGTTGCGCGGAATCGGCGATCCACATGACCGTCGCGCCCTGCCCTTCCAACGCTTCGGCTCGCTGCGAGAACGCCGCGCCGTCAACGCCTAACGCCGCCATGAGTCGACGGTTGCCGACGGCGACGCGGCGCCCGTCGACATCCGCAAGCAGGCCCTCGCCGGCGCGGCTCTCGAAATTTTGCGGCTGCGCCAATTCAAGATGCGCCGCGCGGAAAATGACGGCGAGCGCCAGCGGATGTTCGCTGCCGCGCTCCGCGCTGGCCGCAAGGCGCAAAAGCTCGTCTTCGCCGACGCCGTCCGCCGTGATGATATCGCTCACCGAGGGTTTGCCTTCGGTGAGCGTTCCCGTCTTGTCGACAATAACGGTGTCGACTTCGCGCGCCATCTCAAGCGCTTCCGCGTCGCGGATAAGTATGCCGGCGCGCGCGGCGGCGCCGGTGCCGACCATGAAGGCTGTTGGCGTAGCCAGCCCCAGCGCGCAAGGACACGCGATCACCATGACGGACACCGCCGCCAGAAGGCCGCCGGCGACATCGCCCTTGAGCAGCCACCACGCCAGAAATGTCGCGAGCGCGATGAGGAGCACCACGGGCACGAAGATCGCCGACACCCGATCGACGAGCTTTTGCGCCGGCGCTTTTTTCGCCTGCGCGTGTTCAACAAGCGCGATGATTTTCGCCAACGTCGATTGCTCGCCGATCGCGGTGGCTTCCACGCGCAAAAAACCCTGGCCGTTGACGGCGCCGCCGGTGACTTTTTCGCCGACGTGTTTTTCCACCGGCAAACTCTCGCCTGTAATAAGGCTCTCATCGACGGCGCTCGCGCCCGCAATCACCCTGCCATCGACCGGCAGGCGTTCGCCTGGCCGCACGACGACGATATCGCCAAGCGCGACGGCGGAAACGGGAATTTCAACTTCGCCGTTGGCGCGCTCGACATGGGCCACTTCAGGCCGCAACGCCATCAACGCGCGGATCGCCGCCGTGGTCGAGCGTTTGGCGCGGCTCTCCAGCCATTTGCCGAGGGTGACGAGCGCAATGACGACAGCGGCCGCCTCGAAATAAAGGTGATGCGCGTGCGGCTGCGTCATCAACCAGAGGCTGTAGAAGAACGCGACCGACGTGCCGAGCGCCACAAGCAAATCCATATTGCCTGTTTTGGCGCGCAAGGCCTTCCACGCGGCGAAATAAAAGCGCCAGCCGATGATGAATTGAACAGGCGCGGCAAAGGCCAGTTGCGCCCAGGCGGGCAACCCGGCGCCAAGCATCGTCAGGAGCAACGGCGCGGCAAGTCCCATCGCGGCGATCACGCGCAGGGTTTCGCGGCGCTGGCGCGCGTTTTCGCGCGCGATCAACGCGGCGTCGCGCGCGCTGTCGCCGGTAAGGATTTCAGCTTCATACCCGGCTTCTTCGACCGCGGCGACAAGATCGGCGGGGCGCAGCAGGCCCGCCACGCCTTCGACGCTGGCTTTCTCGGTGGCCAGATTGACCGTGGCGCCGACAACGCCAGGCACGCCCGCCAGAGCCTTCTCAACCCGGCCCGCGCATGTGGCGCAGGTCATCCCGCCGATCTTGAGGTCCCGTGTTTCATGCGGCGCGTGATAGCCGGCGGCCTCGACCGCATGGGCCAGGGCTTGCGGCGCGACAATGTGAGGATCGAAGGAAATCTCGGCGCGTTCCGCCGCGAGGTTGACGCTCGCCTCGACGCCCGGCAATTCGCACAACGCTTTTTCGACGCGGCCCGCGCAGGTCGCGCAGGTCATGCCTTCGATGGGAAGCGAGACGTTCCGGCGCGAGGGGCTTTCGGGGGCGACAGTCAGGGTCATGGGTTTATCCACATCCCCACATAGGCGCCGGACCCGCGTTGCGCCAGATCAAGCGGCTATTTCCACGCCACCAGATCGATCACCGCCGCCATGCCGGCATGGCCGCCGCCTTCGTTCATGTGCGTGTCGTATTCGCGGATTTCAACCTTGGAGAAGCCGCCGAACGCCGCCTCGACCATCTCGCGCGTGTATAGCTTGTCGAGTTCCTTCGGGCCGCCCGTGCCGTATTGCAGTTGTTTGGGCGTGTAGCCCTCGATCAGCAGCAGGCCGCCCTTCTTCAGCGTCTTCGCCATTCCCGCCCATTTCACGGCGCGTTCTTGCGGCGTGGAAAACTGCGTGAAAATTTCCGCGACAACGTCATAGGTTTCCGGCGGCCAGGTCCAGTTGTGGACGTCGGCGAGCTCGGCGCTGATTTTGACGCCGCGTCCGGCGGCCAGCTCCAGCGCCTTTTTCTGTCCATTCGGCGAGAAGTCGATGGACAGCGTGTCGAGGCCTTTTTCCGCCAGAAACACGCCGTTGCGCCCCTCGCCGTCGGCGACGGCGAGCGCCTTGCCGGCTTTCGGCAGCAGATGCGCCTGCGCCGCGAGAAACGCGTTGGGCGCTTCGCCAAACACATATTCGGGCGCTGCGAAGCGGCCCTGCCAGCGTTCGAATTCACTCACGGCGCTCTCCAGCGAAAAATCGCGGTCAACCAGTTTTCCCGCCGCCTGAACCGCCCGTCAATTGTTAGGTCCCTTGACCGGCAACAGCGGCCCTTGCAGCGGCGCGAACTCCACCCGTTGCGGCTGATTTTGCAAAAACTCGGGATCCAGATTTGCGACGCCCTGTTCGGCGCGCTCCGCGTCGGGAGGCGGCTGCTGCGCGGAATTCTGCTGCGGAGCCGTGGTTTCCTTGCCCTCGTCCGCCATGTCCTCGGCGGTGCCTTGCTGCTGATTGCCTGCGATGATTTGCTCTTTAGCCTTTTCAGCGCGCTCGGCCAGCGGCGTGGTGTATTTCAGCTTGTGGGCGCGCGGAATTCCGCTGGGCACGTTGTTCTCGTCGAGCGCTTCCACCCACATGTAGATGGCGCCGGGCTCCTGATAGGCGCGGTTGGGCTCCAGCACCCGCACCCAGAGCAATTGAAACCTCGCCGGCAGCGGCTCGATGCCCGGCCAGCCCAGCAGGGAACGCGTCTTGTAAAACGCCACGACGAAAAACGCCGATGTCACGACAATCGCCGCGCCCTTGATCCACCAGCGGTAGTTCGAGCGCAGCCCCATAATGAGCAATATCGTCCCGAGCGCCGTATAGGCGATGGAAAGAGCGACGATCGACGACGTCATTTGGCGCCCCCGCCCGCCGCGGCGCCGCGTTTGGCGCTGCGCGTCATTTCGATCAGCGATTTCTGCCGGCTGTTCGTGTCGGTAATGGAGCCGTCGGCCGCGACCTTGAAGCGCACGGCGGTCTTCTCCTGACCCGTGCCCGACAGCGTGAGCGTTTCGTAATGCACGACCTGCAAGGTCGGGTTGATTTTCTCCACCTTGACGGAGACCTGAACCGGCGCGCGCGTTGTCGAGAGATAATGCTGCGCGTTGACGGTGTACTCGCCGGGCAAAATCCCGCGGATGGAAACGATTTCCTCGCGCAACGGCGTCGTGATCTTCCTGCCGTTGACCATGATGAAATCATTGGCGCCGCCGCGGTCGTCGCGCTCCAGCACCATGAATCCGGCTTCGCGCTGATGGAACCAGACGATGTTGCCGACGGGATCCTCGACATAGAGGTCGATGTCGTCGGGGTGATTGTCGGGCCAGTTCATGGCGATGATGAATTCGGCCTTGGTGTCGATCTTGCCGGTCTTGGCTTCCGGATTGATGGCCAGCAACGCCATGAAGAACAGGAAGGCGAGCACCTGCAGGCCCTTGAACAGCATGACTGCGAAGGGATCGAAGGGTTCTTCGCGGGGATAGAGCGAGAAATTATCCATTCTCGCGCTCAAGCACGGAGACAACAAAAACTTCGGTGAGGTCCGTCGCCTGAGAGAACAGCTTCGCCGTGGCCTCGTCGAGCATATAATACTGGATCTTGATGAGAATGGAGCCGATGAGGCCGGTGAGCGTCGTGTACATCGCGACCGCCATGCCGTCGCTCATCAGGCCCATGGAGGTCTTCACCGAGGCGCGATCCCCGGTATCGAGCCCCGCGATGGGGGCAAGCATCATGATGAAGCCGATGATGGTGCCGAGCAGGCCAAGCTTCATCAGCGAATCGCTGGCGAAGGAACCGAACTGGTTGGGCCCGCGCAATTGATCGGCGAGGCCGCGCAGCAGCAGGGTCTGGTCGATGCGGTGGCGGCCTTGCAGGCCTGACTTCAGCACGAGATTGCGAATGTGCTGGGTGACGCGCCCTTCCGGCAGACGCGAACCGTCGTCGGTAATGACGTTGCGCCCGGCGACGGTGACCTTTCCCGGCGATTTCTCGATCAGCGCCGACACCCGGTTGGCCGCGTCCAGTTCACGCGAGATAACGGAGGTGCGCCACAGGCAGTGGACCGTGGTGAGAACGTAGAGAATGCTGATAATCAAAGAGATATAGGTGCGGTCGGCGTGCAGCATGGTGCGGAACAGCCCGTAATGCCAGATCAGCACGAAACCGAAGACGCAGACGCCGGTGAAGATCAGCCAGCGCAACAAAGGCGTTCGGTCGGTGGGAAACGAAGTGTTCAAAGCCTGAGATGTCATCGCCGCTCCCGGATTCCGTCCTTATTCATGCGGAATCCCACACGGACGAACGGCTAACGAGCAATGTGACGCGCGGGCGCGCCGTGTCAAGGTTCGGAGCGGCGATTTAGTGTCGCATTGGTGGACTAATGCCCGCTGTCCGCCCGGCAGGTGGCTGCTTCTTCAAATACGGCCCGTTGCGCCGCATGGGAATGGCCTTGACCTCGCGCGTCGTCGCCGCCCCGCTCACCGCCCGAAGATCGCCTTCACCCGGTCCTTGACGCTTTGCGGCGTCGCCAGCGTCTTCGCCGTCTCCGCGACGAGCGCGCTCGCCGGCATGGGATCAACTTCCAGCCCGGCCTTCTGCATCTCGCTCAAAAATTCCGCGTCTCTCACCATGGCTGCAAAACCCTCCTGCAACGCTTTCAGCGCGGCCGGCTGCGTGCCGGGCGGCAGGATGAAGGCGCGGCCGATGGCCCCGCCGCTGGCATAAAGGCCAAGCAGCGCCTTGTCTTCCGCGTTGTCGCCGAGTTCGCCCAGCGCGGGCACATCCGGCAATTCAGGGCTGCGGGTCGGCACGTCCTGCAGGATGATCCTGATCTTCTTCTCCCGCAGCCAGTCGGGCTTGCCGACTTTCGTGGCCGCCCACGAGCCCGCCGCGCCCTCGACCTCGCCGCGCTCCATCGCGAGCATGCCTTCGGCCGACGCGGGATAGCCGGAAATCACCTTGAACTTCGTGCCTATGACTTTATTCAGCAGGTTCGGGATCACTTCGGAAAGATTGCCCGCGCCGGCCGCGGCGACAGGCGTCTCCATCTTTTTGGCGTCCTCGATCGATTGCACCCTGGCTGTGTGCCACTGGAAATGAATATTGTTGGAGGAGGCCACGCGTCCCACCCAATTATATTTCGCCGCGTCGTACTGAACGGCGGGGTTTGCGACCGCCTGTTCCAGCGCCAGCGTCTCCGTGACGATGCCCATCGCCGTGCCATCCCTGGGGGCGACCGAAAAAATATAATTCGCAGCCTTGATCGTGCCGGCGCCCGGCATGTTGGACGCGACGATATTGGGATTGCCCGGCAGATGTTTGCCAAGAAACCGCGCGACCATGCGGCCATACAGGTCATAGGAGCCGCCTGGCGTGTTGCCGATGTTGATGGCGATGGTTTTGCCGGCGAACAGGTTCTCTTGCGCGCGGGCGCCGGTCGCGGCAAGCGCCGTCGCGAAGACGAAGCTGACGCTGGCGGCAACATTGGCGGCGGTCATGGCGGACTCCGGTGGACTGGTTTGAGCGGCTTCTAGAGCATTCGCGCGCCAAGGGGAATTTTCCCCTCAAGCCTCGCCTTGAACCAGACCACGCAATGCGCCAGATTGCGCCGCGCGACGCGCCACTACAGGCGGAAACATGCTGGAATTCGCACGATTGGCCGTTTTGGCGCTGGCCGCCACGCTTTTGACCGCCCATCCGCGCGCGCAGGAAGTCCCCGCAGCCGTCGTCGACGCCGCCAAAAAGGAAGGCCGCGTTGTCTGGTACACGGCTTTCGCCTCGCCGCGGTCCCATGAATCCGTCATCCGCGGTTTTGAGGACAAATACGGAATCAAGGTCGAACTCCTCAACGTGCGCGGCAGCGAACTCATGGAGCGCGTGCGCACGGAACAGACCGTGGGCCGTTTCACCGGCGATGTCGTGCAAACCAGCGAGGCCACCGCGTCGTTGATGCTCGATGCCGGCGTGATCCAGCCGCATGGCGGCGTCCCCAACGCGGCGCGCGCCATCGAGGGGCAGCAGGCGACCGCGACCAGCGTCGGCAGCATCATCAACGCCTTCGGAATCACGGTGAACGCCAATCTCGTGCTCCCTGCGGATGAGCCAAAAAGCTGGCGCGACCTGCTCTCGCCCCGCTGGAAAGGCAAGATACTCTCCGACGACATGCGCGCCGCCGGCGGCGGCTTCGCCATGTTCAGCGCGACCATGGAGGGGCCTGGACTCGGCGAGGCGTTCCACCGCGCAATGGCGCAACAGGACATCGTTTTCACGCGCGACGTGGGCCAGGGCGAGCGGCGCGTGGCGCGCGGCGAATACGCGGTCTGGATTCCCCAGCATTCGGGCAACGTCAGCGGCCTGCAGGGACTGCCTGTCCGCGTTCTCGCGCCCTCGGAGGGCGTCGCCTATACGCGGCTCGATCTTGCGGTGCTGAAGAACGCCCCGCACCCCAACGCCGCGCGCCTGTTCATGAACCATTATCTGAGCGACGAAATTCAGCTCGCGGTCAGCTCGTTCGGCGGCATTCCCGTCACGCGCGGCGTCAACGAAAAGCTCGCCGACGGCGCGCGTGTGCTGGAGCGCGCCAAGCTCATGGGCACGACGCGCGTTGCAACGCAGGACCGCGACTTCAAGCTGGCGAACGCGATCTACAAGTAAGGCCGCCTTGAACGGCGCGTCGCCATGCTGCAATCTGCCCCCGCTCAGGCTCCACGACAGGGGGAAAGATGTTCCGGCCCGCACGATTGTCCGTTTTCGCCGCGCTCGCCGCCGCCCTGTTCACCGGCCCGGTCCGCGCGCAGGAAGCCCCCGCCACGCTCGTGGAGGCCGCGAAGAAGGAAGGCCGCGTCGCCTGGTACACCTCCTACGTCAGCCCGCAATTGCACGAGGCCGTGAAGAACAACTTTGAACGCAAATACGGCATCAATGTCGATCTCCTCAACGTGCGCGCCAGCGAGCTTGAAGAACGGTTGCGCACGGAACAGGGCGCGGGGCGTTTCATCGGCGACGTCATCCAGCACGGGCAAGCCTCGATCACACGGCTGTTTCGCGCCGGCAACGTGCAGGAATACGGCGACGTGCCGAACGCCGCCAACATGATCGAGGGCCAGCCCGCCGAAAAATGGGAGATGGGGAGCCTCATCACCGCCTATGCCCTGATGGTGAACTCCAGCATGGTCACGCCCCCGGAAGAACCGAAAAGCTGGCGCGATTTGCTCGATCCCAAATGGAAGGGCAGGATTCTCGCCGACGACATGCGCGCGCTGGGCGGCGGTTTCGCGGTGTTTTCCGCGACCATGGGCCACAAGGATTTTGGCGAGGCTTTTCACCGCGCCCTGGCGAAGCAGGAACCTGTGTTCACCAGGGATGTCGGCCAGAGCGAGCGGCGCGTGGCGCGCGGCGAATATCCGATCTGGGTTCCGCAGATTTCCGTCAACGTGCAGGGCCTCAAGGGTCTGCCGGTGCGGGTGATCGCGCCGACGGAGGGCGTCGCCTATGTGCGCCTCGATCACGGCATGTTGAAGAACGCGCCGCATCCCAACGCCGCGCGCTTGTTCATGAATTATTACATCGGCGAAGAAAACCAGATGCTGGTGGGCGGAATGGGCCTGCTGTCCGTAACCAGGGGCGTGCAAGCCAGGATTCCGCCGGAAAAGCGCGTGATGGAAGGCGCCAAACTCATGGGCACCATTCACGTCGAGACGCAGACGCAATGGCTGGCGCTCGCCAACGAGATCTACAAATGAGGGAGAAATCGGTGAAATTGTTCGCGATCATCGCGGCAGCCTGCGCGCTCGCCGCGTCCGCGCAAGCGCAAAGCCTGCCGACGGAAAAATATCTGCCGCTGGACGCCGCCATTGAAGCGGCAAGCGCCGCGCTGGCGCAATGCAAGACGGACGGGCATCCCGTCTCCGTCGAAGTGATGAACCATCACGCGCGCACGCTGGTGACGTTTCACGATCCCTTCACCACCATGCATTCGGCCTATTCGGCGCATGCGAAAGCTTTTACGATTTTGAGCTATTCGCGCGCCAGCGGCGAGACAACCTCGGCGCAGGTCGCCGCCCGCATCGCCAAAAGCCCGCAGGACATCGCGCGCATTCAGGGGATCCCCGGATTGATCCTCGCGCCCGGCGCCGTGCTCATCAAGGCGGGAACGCAAACCGTGGGCGCGATTGGCGTCGGCGGTTCCTCCGGCGCCACGCAGGACGAGAAGTGCGCGTATGCCGGGATCGAGAAGATCAAGGCGCGGTTGCAGTAGGGAGCCCGTCTCCTCTTCCCGCCCCTGCGGGGAGAAGGGAACCGCGCCCCTACTTCCCGATCATCGCCAGCGCTTCCATGCGCAGTTTCAAATCCACCATCTTCGAAACATCGACATCCTTCGTCAGCGCGCCGGTTCTCCGCAAGACCGCCTTCATGCCTTCAAGGCGTTTGATCGACAGCGGAATCGACGCGTCAACCGCCTTCTCTTCAACCGCGTTGTCGAAAATCCACGCGGGACGGGGATCGTCCGGCTTCTGTCCGGTGATCTCGCGCGTCAGCGCTATGGATTCCTCGCGGTGCGACATCGCATAGGCCAGGCCATTCATTTCGCCGGCGAGAAACCGCGTGGCGGCGTCGCGCTTCTTCGTCAGCGAATTGTCGTTGGCCGTCATGCAGAGGCGGTCGTAATCCGGCAGGGCTTCGCGCGCTTTGGCGATGGAATGCAGCTTGTCGCGCCCGAGGTTGGGCGTGTATTCGCCCGACACGACGGTCGCGTCGACGACGCCTTGAATGACCGCGCGATAACGGTCGGCGTCGCTGCCGACATTGGCGAACGTGACGCTCGCGACGGGCACATTGTGAAAGTCGAACACCGCGCGGGCCACCATGTCGGGCGCCGATCCCGTGGCCGAGGTGGCGATGGTCTTGCCCTTCATATCCTCAATGGTCTTGACGTTTTCGCGGGCGAAAATGTGGTAGGGCAACACGGTCCAGTAACAACCGATGACTTTTAACGAGGAACCGCTTGCGGCGGCCGCGAAGGGCGGCGAACCATCGAAGGAATCCAGTTCCCCCGTCACAGCGGCGCGCTGCGCCAGCATTTCATTTTTCAATTCGACGACCTCGACATCAAGGCCAAGCTTCGCGAAAAATCCGCGCCGCGCCGCCATGAGAATAATGCCCGCGTCGCTCTTGGGTTCGAGAACAGCGTGCCGCCATTTGAGATTTTGGGCGGATGCGGGGGAAATCGCCAGCGAAACCGCAAAAGCAAGCCCGGCGAGGACCGCCTCCGCCCCGGCCCCGTCATGCGCCCTTCGGGCGCCTGCACCCGCG
>JANYDZ010000271.1 GCA_025363375.1 Hyphomicrobiales bacterium | reverse complement strand
CATCCATTCCAGCGGTCAGCATCTCCTGATGCTCATCAACGAAATTCTCGATCTGTCGCGGGTGGAGGCGGGGCGGTACGATCTCAAGGAGGAACCGGTTTCCCTCGCGCATGTGGTCGAGGATTGCCGCCATCTGCTCAGCTTGCGCGCCAAGACCCGCGACATCAGCGTCGCCGACATCATCGAACCTGATTTGCCTCGTATATGGGCCGACGAACGCGCCTTGCGGCAAGTGACCCTCAACCTTCTCACCAACGCGATTAAATTCACGCCTCGAGGCGGAGCCATCACCATCAAGGTGGGCTGGACAAAATCGGGGGGGCAGTTTCTCTCCATTCGCGACACCGGGCCGGGAATACCGCCGGAGGAAATTCCCACCATCCTTTCATCTTTCGGACGCGGCACGCTGGCGCAGAAAAACGCCGAGGAAGGCACCGGACTGGGCCTTCCCATCGTCAAGGGGCTGGTCGAACTGCATGGCGGCACTTTCACGCTCAAATCCGAAGTTCGCGTCGGCACGGAAGTCATCATCGTCCTGCCGCCGGAGCGGATCATGAACGCACTGCCGCAACTGGACGAAGAAACCCAGTCGCCGCAGGTCAAGTCGAGACGGCGCGCGCGGCAGACCGGCCGCTCGGCCGCCTGACGCCGCCAGCGCCCGCCCCGACACAGATCGCGCAATGTGGTATGGATCGAAGCTGCCAGCGTCCCGGAGCTTCTCATGACCGAAACAAAGCGTTGCAAAAGCCTGTCCGCCGCTTGTCTTGCGTTGGCTTTTATCGGCGCCGGCCCGATTGCTTACGCCCAGAACGCGCCTGCGGCCGGCGGGCAGCGCGGACGCGCGACGGAGGCGCCCGCGCAACCCGAATCCGCCCGTCCGGCGCCCGCCGAGGCACTTCGCCCGCTGCCGGCGGATGTGACGACAAGCCACAAAATCACCCTCGGCGGACGCGTGCGGGACTTCAAGGCGACGGCGGGAACGATCCGGCTTTCCGACGCCCAGTCGGGCGCGCCGCAAGCCGCCATCGCCTTCATCGCCTTCAAGCTTGAGGGGGAGGAAGCGCGCGCGCGGCCGCTGAGCTTCGCTTTCAACGGCGGGCCCGGCTACGCTTCGGCCTGGCTCAATCTTGGCGCGCTGGGGCCCTGGCGCCTGCCCATGGACGGCAACGCCGTCGCGCCCTCCGCGCCGCCGGTCGTCGTCGACAATCCCGACACGTGGCTGGAATTCACCGACCTCGTGTTCCTCGATCCCGCCGGCACGGGCTACAGCCGCATCCTGGGCAACGACGAAGTGCGCAAGTCGCTGTGGAGCGTCAACGGCGACATCGCTTCGCTGGCGGTGGCGATCCGCCGCTGGGTGGAAGCCAATGACCGCGTCGCCTCGCCGAAATTTCTCGTCGGCGAAAGCTATGGCGGCTTTCGCGCGCCAAAAATCGCGCGCGCGCTGCAGACCGATCAGGGCGTCGGCGTGAACGGCCTGGCGCTGATATCGCCCGTGCTCGATTTCAGGCGGTTCGATTCCGGCGGCTCGCTTTTCAGCGACGTCGCGCGATTGCCCGGCTATGCGGCCACGGCGCGGGAACGGCTGGGGCCGATCACGCGCGAAAGCCTCAGGGACGTGGAAGACTACGCCACGGGCGAATTTCTCGTCGACCTCGTCAAGGGCGTCAACGACAAGCAAGCAAAAGCGCGGTTGACGAAGAAGGTCGCCGAACTCACGGGGCTGCGCCCCGCCATCGTCGAACGCTTCGCCGGACGCGTGCCGGTCAATATTTTCACCCGCGAGGTCAACGGGCGCGACGGACGCGTCTCCAGCATGTACGACGCCAGCGTGACGAGTCTCGACTCCAATCCCTACGGCGGCCAGAACTTCAACGACGACCCCTTCCTGAACGGGCTGCACGCGCCCATCGTCGAGGCGATGGTCGATCTCTACAAAACGCGGCTCAACTGGAACGTGGAGAATGGCCGCTACCAGTTCCGCAACGAACAGGCGGGACGCCAGTGGGAGGGACGCGCGCAGGCCGAAGCCGTCAACGATCTGCGCCGCGACCTGGCGCTCGATCCGCGCCTGCGCGTGCTGATCACGCACGGCTTGACCGATCTTGTGACGCCGTATTTCGAAACGAAAATGGTGCTCGACCAGATTCCGGATTTCGGCGCGCCTGAACGGGTGAAGCTTGTCGTCAATCCCGGCGGGCACATGGCTTACACGCGTGAAGCCTCGCGCAAGGCGATGCGCGATGAAGCCAGGAAGCTGGTCGAGGGAAAGTAGGACGCGGCGAAGTGCGCCGGCGCGCGACGTCACGGCGCGAAAGCGGTATTGTCGGCGAAATCTGAAGAAACTTCATGCACGGCGCCTGGAGGGCGTCGTTCGTCCTCGCCGCGAGTATCGCCTGCTTCGCCGTCTCGCCGGCGACGGACAATCCGTGCCCGCCAATATTCCCCATGGCGCACGCGTGTCTCAAGCCGGCGTCGCCAGCGAATCGGGCGCCGGCGGCAAGACTTTCGGACTGGACGACAAGGCGTTTCGTCTCGAGCGAACCCGTCGAGCGAACCCGTTTGAGCGATTGCCTGCCCATCACGCACGACCCGAAGAAACGCGCCGCGATGCGACGCGCCAATTGAGGCCGGGAAGTCGACGCGGCTGCGGCGCATTCGCTTTGGAGCGAGCGAAGAAGAAAGCACGGCGAAGGCGCCTGTTCTCCACCAATGGTTTATTTGCTGTCATGTATTCGAACGCGGCCCGGCTCGACAATCCATAGCGAATGATCAATTGAACGCGCAGCAAGCGTCGCGTTTGAATTTCATTCGGCGGCGGCAACCGGAATTGGCGCGATAACCGCCGCGCAGGCCGGCCCCGCCCGTATGTCATCGGGCTGCAATTGCGGGCAAGCAGCAAGGATTGCCGTCTGGCTTTTACCGTTGACGAGGAAATCGAGGATCAAAGACGCCATATGCGGGCTCTCCGAATACAGGGCTTTCCGAAACAGAGCCGGGGGGCGATCGCAATTCTTTCGAGGCGTGTCGCCAAGAGCTTTGTTTATCCTGTCGACCCGCCTATGTCGGCGCGGGCCAAGGGGCTAGTTCACCTTGCCCGGCACCTGGGCTTGCGCAAACGTCGCCATATCGCGATGGCAGGCCAGTGCGGCTTTCAGCAATCCCGCCGCCAGCGCCGCGCCGGAACCTTCGCCGAGCCGCAGGCCCAGATCAAGCAGCGGCTTCTTGCCGTGGCGGCGCAGCACTTCGGCGTGCGCCCCCTCGGCCGACACATGCGCGGCGAGGCAATGGTCGATGCTGCCCGGCGCAATGGCGTGCAGGATCGCCGCCGCCGCCGTCGCGACATAGCCGTCAAGAATAACCGGCACACGCTCCATACGCGCGGCGAGGATGGCGCCGAGCATGGCCGCGATTTCGCGCCCGCCGAGGCGGCGCAAAAGTTCGAGCGGGTCGGCGAGATGCGCGCGATGCAGCGCGACGGCTTTTTCGACCGCCGCGATCTTGCGCGCGAGGCCCGCGTCGTCGACACCCGTGCCGCGCCCCACCCAGTCGGCGGCCTTGCCGCCGTAAAGCGCATAGTAAACCGCGGCGGCGATGGTGGTGTTGCCGATGCCCATTTCACCGACGCATAAAAGGTCCGTGCCGCCGGCGACGGCCTCCATGCCGAAAGCGATGGTGGCGGCGCAGCCGGCCTCGTCAAAGGCGGCTTCCCGCGTGATGTCGGCGGTGGGGATGTCGAGGGCGAGTTCAAAGACCTTCAGGCCAAGGTCGTAAGCCGCGCAAATCTGGTTGATTGCCGCGCCGCCCGCCGCGAAATTCTCCATCATGGCGCGTGTGACCGCCTGTGGGTACGCCGAGACGCCTTGCGCGGTCACGCCATGATTGCCGGCGAAGACAGCGACGAGGGGGCGCGTGATCACGGGTTTCGAGCGGCCCTGCCAGGCGGCCAGCCATTCGACAAGTTCCTCAAGGCGGCCCAGCGAGCCGGCGGGCTTGGTGAGTTCGCGGTCGCGTTCGCGCACGTCGGCGACGCAAGTCTCCGAGGCCGGGGGCAGCAGGGGAAAGAGCGCGCGGATATCGTCGAAGGGAAGGCCGGTGGCGGGCATGGAGAGTCCGGAGTTGGGTGCGCCGCTTCGATAGAGACTTCGATAGAGACTTGGGCGCGCGAGGGATAGTGGGCGATTCAGGCGGGAAGCCTTACAACATTTTATTGCCCTGCCGGGCGCGATTTGCTGAAATTCTTTCGCTGAGCAGGATTGATGAACGATGGATCGGAACCATTCCCCGGAATTGCGCCACGGCTGAAGGCCGCGCCAAAGATCCACCAGCTTTATTGGCGCGACTTTCCAGGGGATGCCCGGCTTCCGGCGTTTTGGAAGTCCAGACCCGCTGTCATTTTGTCGATAAGCGCCTGGTTGTACGGGACTATGACCGTCGTTGCGTGTTCAAATCTGGCCGACCAAAACCCGAAATTGGCGTTTTGCGCCCCGCATCGTCGGGTTTTGCCCACCTTCACTCAGGCTTCGCCGCAAACACCATGCAGGTTGTCGTGGCGTGGGCGTAGAGCTTGCCGTCGGCGTCCACCAGCCGTCCCTCGGCGGTGGCGATGCTGCGGCCGCGGTGGATGACCTTGCCCTCGGCGCGCACATTGCCGGTCCTGTCGGTCAAGGGGCGCACGAGATTGAGCTTGAGTTCCAGCGTCGTGTAGGTCTCCCCTGACGCCAGCGTCGAGTGGACCGCGCAGGCGACGCAGGAATCGAGCAGGGTCGCGGCAAAGCCAGCGTGGACCGTGCCAATTGGATTGTAGTGCCTGTAGCCGGGCACGCCTGCAAACACGGCCTCGCCGGGACCCGCCCCGGTGATCGTGAAGCCCAGCGTTTCAAAGATGGGAGGAGACGGGAGTTCGCCCGAAATCATCTTCCGCAGCGCGGTCAGGCCGTCCATGGAAGTGAGGACGTCTCTTGGAAAGACGCCAAATTTTCGCTCTTCAGTCATGACGGCTCCTTGCGCACGGCCTGTTTTCGCAACACTTTCCTAGCACTTGCCTAGCACTTGCGGGTCAAAACCGCAGCAAGGTCCCCTGCCCAACGTCCCCTGCCCGGCTCGACAGCTCCGGATATTTCGACCAACGTCCCGCCATGCCTGTTCTATGCGACCTCCTCGCCTGCCTGCGCTTCTATTCGCGGCTGCCGGTTCCCGTGTTCGGCTTCGAGCCGACGCCGCACGCCATGCTGGATTTTGCGCGCGCGATCCGCATGCTGCCGGTCGCGGGCTTGATTATCGCGGTTCCTCCCGCGTTTATGCTCGTTGTCGCGGCAGAACTGGGACTACCCTCCACGGTGAGCGCGGCGCTGGCTTTGGCCGCGGGCGTGCTCACGACGGGCGCGTTTCACGAAGACGGACTTGCCGATACGGCGGACGGGTTCGGCGGCGGGGCTTCGCTTGAGAAAAAGCTTGAGATCATGAAGGACAGCCGCATCGGGACCTATGGCGGCGCCGCGCTGGGCCTGTCGTTGCTGATCCGCTGGGCGGCGCTGACCGCATTGACGCAGAACGATCTGCGGGAAGCTGTGACGGCGCTTCTCGCCAGCGGCGCAGTGTCGCGTACGCTCGCGCTGCTGCCGCTCGCGCTATTGCCACCTGCCCGCGCGGATGGCGCGGCCTTTGCGGCGGCGCGCCCGCGGACGGGCGCTTTGGCGGCGGCGCTTGCGCTGGCGGGAA
>JANYDZ010000264.1 GCA_025363375.1 Hyphomicrobiales bacterium | reverse complement strand
CCGGGCGAGCTCCAGTGCAGGTTTGCACATAAACTATAAACGGCGACGATTCGCAACGACCGTCCCGCCAAACTGCCGTCCCGCCAAGCTCTCCCGCCAAACGCGTGGCCGCACGAGCGATATCGCGCTTGGGGAGAGATTCAGGGCGATGGACAGCGGGCGTCGAGCCAGTCGATAATTACGTCGGCGATGGCGTCCGCGTTGTTTTCCATCATCAGCATGTGTCCATTTCCCGCGACGCCGTGATCGGCGAGGAAATGGAATTCCGCCCTGGCGCCGTTCGCGTTCAGCCAATCCACGATCGCGCCGTCGATGTCGCGCGCGTGATCCACGTCCTCGCTGCCGGTGACGACGAACACAGGCTTGCCGCGCAGACGCGAGGGATCTTCGACGCGCACCTGCGCGCCGTGAATATTCTGCCGCTCGATGAGCAGCCGCGGCGGGATGGCGCTCAGGCTCGCGTGATATTCATCGATTTTCCCGACGGGAAAAAACCGGCTTGCTCCCACGAGTTTCTTCTCGACAAAGGCGCGGCTGGCGACGTTCGATTTGACCTTGTCGAGCATGACGCGCTGACCGAAAGTCGTCGTTTCCACCGTCGTTTGCGTCTCCGCGAAGACGGGCGCCTGGGGCTGGATGTTTCCGGGCGGCGAGGGCGCGAGCCCGACGACGGCGCTGATGAGATCGCCGTGCAGTTCCAGAAGACGCCAGCCATAGGCGCCCGACATGGAATGCGTCATCAGCACAAGGGGGCCGCCGATATGTTGCAGCAAGGCGCCGAACGCGCGCACCACCAACGCGCCGTTCAGCTCCTCATAGGGCACATGGCCGCTGCGTCCCGTGCCCGGCCAGTCCGGCGCGATCACGCGGTAGCCGCGTTGCGCGAAACGATAGGCCCATCCCGGAGCGCCGGCGGCGGTGCGCTGCCAACAAAGCCCCGTATGCGCGCCGCCGTGCAACATGACCAATGTGGGTCGGCGCGTCGCTTGCGCCGGCGCGAAGGTCTCGTAGTAAACCGGCACCGGCTCCGCGAGAAAGCCGGTGGCGTGGCGAAGCGGCGCGGATGTCGGAATCATGGAGCGCCTCTTTCAGCCTTCGCCGCTTTTTACGGCAAACGTCCTATGCCACCCTCTTCGCGTCATAATTCCCCGACACGGCCATGTCCGGGAAATCAGCTTTCAACCGCGGATACACTTCCCGGCCGAACATCTTGATGCCGTGCACGGCGTCGTCATGTTCCAGAAAGCCGGCTTGTCCCATGTTCAGAACGTGGCCGAAGCCGCCGACATAATCGTACATTTTCTTGATCTGGTTGTAGACCTGATCCGGCGTGCCCGCGAACATGATGCCGGCCTCGATGGCTTTGTCGACGGTGGCGTTGCCTCTGTTGGCGGCGTGCTGGTCGAGCGCGGTCCCGCGCATGACGGACGCCATGGCGGCGGCGGGCATATAGCCCGGCGGATATTGAAACTGCGTCGGCACTTTGTTGGCTGTCATGTACCACAGCAGCTTTTCGGCGCCGGCGCGCGCCCTGGCCTCGGTCTCGCCGACATAAACAAGCGCCGCGTAGGCAAGCCGGTTCACCGGGATGTCGCCGACAAGACCCGCCTCGCGCCAGCCCTTGCGGTAGGAATCGAAAATCGCGCGCGTGCCTTCATAGCCGGTCAGAAACGTCGCCTGCACCCAGCCGCGTTGCCCCACCTGCCGCGCGCCGCCCGGGCTCGTGGTCGAGACCCACATGGGGGGATGGGGCTGCTGCATCGGGCGCGGCCAGATGTTGATGTTGCGGTGATGGAAGAAGCGGCCTTCCCAGCTCACCGGGCCGTCATGCGACGTCCAGGCGCGCACAATGAGATCCATCGCTTCATACATGCGCTCGTTCATGCGCACGGGATTGCTGTTGGCGGGCGTCACCTCGTAGGGCACCCCGCGCACGAAGCCGACTTCCACGCGTCCCTTCGAGAGAATGTCGATCATCGCCATTTCCTCGGCGATGCGCACGGGCTGGCGGCGGTTGGCGACGGGATTGCCCAGAATGAGCAAGCGCGATTTCGTCGTGAGCCGCGCCAACACCGCGAGCATCAACGGCGCGGCGGGATCGACGCATGTGGCGGTCTGGTGGTGCTCGTTGAGCATGATGTCGAGGCCCTCGTCCTCGGCGACGCACCATTCGTCGAGATAGCGGTCATAGAGCGCGGCTCCGACCTTTGGATCGTAGTTGCGGTTGGGAAGCGTGACGCGGATGGAATCGTAGGACTCTTCCGGCGGCAGATAGGGATAGGCGGTTTCGCTGAAGTGCCAGGCGCGCATGGAAGTCTCCTGAAGAATGGTCGGATCAGGCGTCGAAGGCGTCAAGAACGCAAGAAGTCGAGAATGGTCGTGGCGAGCGCCGCCGGATTTTCCAGCTGCGGCACATGGCCGGCATCCGGAATCGTCGCGACGCGCGCGCCCTTCACAAGCTTCGCATAGCGCTCAAGATATGCGGCGCTGACAAGCCCATCGCCGGCGCCGCGCGTAAAAAGCACGGGCATGTTGAGCCGTTGCAGACGATGCGGCAATTTTGGATTGTGCATGTAGGGCTCCCATACGAGCAGCGCGAGCGTCTCGCGGTTGCGCGCCATGGCGAGCAGCGCTTCGTCGGGAAGAGTCGCAAAATCCGGGCGAAACTTTTCCGGATTGTGAAACATGAGTCTTTGCAGTTCTTGCGGCGGCAGGGTGAACATGTCGGGAATGTCGAGCGTGTCGGGCGCGCCTGTCTTGACGCCGACAGGGCCGACGAGCGCGAGGCGCCGGACGCGTTCTGGGACTTTCGTCGCCATTTCATTGGCGATCCAGCCGCCGACCGAACAGCCGATCATGTCGACTTTGGCGAGACCGAGGCGGTCCATCAATTCAAGATGGATGTGCGCGATGTCGTCGACGCTGTCGATCCAGTCGGGCAGCGTGGACTTGCCGAAGCCGGGATGCGCAGGCGAAATCACGCGGCAATGTTGCGCCAGCAGATCGAGAAAGCCGCCGTCGATACCAAGCCCGCCGCCGCCGTGCAGATAAAGCACCGGCTCGCCCTTGCCGCGCTCGAAATATTCGATCTCGGCTCCGGCGATATTGATTGTCGCGCGTTTGACCTCGCCTGAATTTTCGCTCATGGCCCACCTGAGTTAGAGAGCTAATTTGCGGCGACGCTAACACTTCCGTTTTGAGAACGAAAGCGCGGCCGCGTTCGGTTCGCTCAAAGCCTCGGATCGCGCCTCGGTCCATAAACAAGATCGAGGTCGATCGCGTGCCCCATCGCCTGATAGCCGAGGCGGTTGGGATGCAGCCCATCGCCGGGGCCGCCGACGGAAGAGCTTGGCTTCATCTCCGCGCGCAGCCCGCCGCTTTTCACGTCTTTCGTCGGCGGCTCGAAATCGATCACGCCGTCGAACAATCCCGAAGTGCGCAAAAACGTGTTGAACTGCTTGCGCCTGAAATCGACTTCGGGGCGTCCATGCGTCTCGATGCTTGATCCAAGCGCCGGCGTCAGCGCGCCCATGAGCACGCGCGCGCCCGGAATGCCGGCGCGGATGCGCGCCGCGCCCTGACGCACGCCCTCGCACAGGTCCGCGACGCTCGCGTCCGCAAATCCGAGATCGTTGATGCCTTCGAGCCATATGACGGTCGCGACGCCCGACAGGCCCAGCACGTCGCGGTCAAGCCGCGACAGGGCGGAGGGCCCGCCGAATGTCGCGCTTGCGGGCGAATAGTTCGCCGGCCCGAGAATCTGATTGCCGCCGATGCCCTGATTGACGACGCTGACGCGCGCGCCGTGGACGGCGTGCAGCCTGCGCGACAGCACGTCCGGCCAGCGGTCGTCGCCGCTGATGGTGGAGCCCGTGCCGTCGGTGATGGAATCGCCGAAGCAGACGATCACGCGCGCGCGCCGCTCCGTCAGCATGTCGAGCGCGTCGATGAAATACCAGGAGGTCGTGGGATACGGAAATCCGCGCTCGCTTTCCCGCCCCGCGCGCGACGGCGTCGAGGGCGCGCCGAGGTAGGAGTGTTGCAGGGCTTTCGCATGCCACGTCATCGGGCCGCTCTCGCCGACGACGTGAAAGCTGACCGCCAGCTTGCGTCCGCTCAGCAAGGGATCGTCGACTTTTTTGATAAAATCGAGATCGACGGGATCGCTCCACAAAAAATCGCCCGGCGCAATCACCGCCTTGCGGCGCGCTTTGAATTTCACGGCCCGGTTCGTGCCCGCCAGCACGCCGCTGCCCATGGCCTGCATGCCCGCATATGCGTCGGCGATGGTCAGCGGGCGCGTGCCCAGCGCGTTGGAGAAACGAATGCGCGCCTGTTTGCCCCAGATATCCGGACGCACGATCATGCGAAACGATTGATCGCGCGCGCCGCGTTCGGGCGCGGGGAAGACGAAGCTCATATCGGGCTGGCCCGTCGCGTTGCCCACGGGATAGGGACCGTGCATGGAGGTCGTCCACGCCGTCGACCAGCAGCCGGGCTCCACCGGCCGCGCGCGCATTGCGGCCTTTGACCGCGCTTTCGCGCTCGCGGGTCGCCGTTTTGCCTTGCGCGCCATTGCTTCTCCGGTCCTTTGCGTCCAGCGCGGCGATTACGACCATGAC
>JANYDZ010000470.1 GCA_025363375.1 Hyphomicrobiales bacterium | reverse complement strand
CGCCCTGGCCGTTCTGCGAGAGCAGCGAATAGGCGCGGCCGATGGCGACATTGGCGTGGTTGTAGGGGCCCATGGCGCCGATGCCGCAATTCATTCCGATCTCGTTGCGGATAGGACCGTTGATCACGCTCAGGCAGGTCTGCGAGGTGGTGCTGCCCTGCCGCGAGGTCTGGTTCGAAGCGGCGAGCGCCAGAATGACCGGGAGATATTCGGGCTTCGCGCCGGCCATTACCGCGTTCACGGCGACTTTTTCGACCGTATATTCCCACGTCTCGCGGAAATTGCCCGCGCGCATGCGCCCGACGACCTTGTCGAAAGGCTGGCTCGTGCCTTTCAGCATGGCCGCGACGCGCGCCTCGGTCGGCAGGATGAAGGGCAGAAAATCCGTCCAGCGGTTTTCGACGAAATACGCCTTCAGATTTTGTTTCGTGTCCGGCGGCAGGGTGCGCGGCGTCGTGCGCTCGAAGGTCTCGCCCATGAGGTCGGCGCCTTCGAGCGGGCGAAGCAGCCCCTCGACGACTTCCTGCATGAACGGCCGGTTCGAAATGGGATCGATGCCCTCGATATAGGCGCGCAATTCGTCCGGCGCGCGTCCAACGACGGGCTGCGGCACGAAGGCGTGACGCAGGGTGGGCAGGCCGCGCAGACGCGCGGTGGATTTGGCGACGCGGGCGAACACATGCGTATGCACCGCAATGCTCGGCACGCCCATTTCTTCCATCAGTGAGGCCAGGCCGACGACCGTCGGACTACAGGAGCTTCACAACCCGACGGCGAGTATGGCCGCGCTGCCGTCGGCGGCGATCTTCTTGCGCATGTCGAGATCGTCGACCCAGCTCTCGCGGGGGCGAATGACGCGGGTTTCAACCTTCGGCATGTTGGCCATGAACCACTGGCGCAATTGCTCAATAAAAGCCGCCGAATTGTCGAACAGGCAATCGACGAGATAGACAATCCTGCCGTCAAGGCTTTGCAGGCGCGGCGCAAGCCGCTTGCCGGTCACTTTCGGCGCGTAACCGCGCGGATCGTGTACGCTGACCAAATCCGACATGTTGCGCTCCCCGGACCAGATTCTGTGTCCAATTGAAGATGCTGCAATCCTCCCGGCGGGTCAATGCCCTGCCGATATTTTGGCCCTGCCGATATTTCCGCCCCCGACCATGATCGGGGGAGTGCGACCCCTGAGATAGCGTTTAAATGGCCTAGGATGGCTACTGGCAGCCATAAACAACAAACAAGCTACCCCCTAGATAGAATTAATATATCAAGCCTACGGCCAACTACAGAGGCTTATGGGCCTGTGCCGTTTCGGTGGGGTCGGCCGCGCCATTCATGCGCGCATCGCCTTCGCCTGGCGCAGCTTCGCCAAGGCGCCGCCTTTCATCACGCAGCCCGGCAGGGGATGACCGACTATGTCTTCGGCGAGCCGGGCGCAATCCAGCAGCCGCTCAAGATCGACGCCCGTCTCGATGCCCGTCTCCGCGCACATGAACACCAGATCCTCGGTGCAGACATTGCCCGCCGCCGCCGCGTTGCCGGCAAAGGGGCAGCCGCCGAGGCCGGCCACCGCCGCGTCGAAATGCGCGACCCCCATTTCCAGCCCGGCCCAGGCGTTGGCGATTCCAAGCCCGCGCGTGTCGTGCAAATGCAGCGACAGCTTCACCTCGGGAAATTTTTCGCGCACGGCGCCGATCGTCCGCTTGATCGACAGCGGCGTCGCCCAGCCCATTGTATCGGCCAGCGAGATGTAATCGAGGGCGGCGCCGTGTTCGCCGGCGATGTCCAGGATGACGCCCACGAGATCGACGACGCGCGAAACCGGGAGATCGCCTTCGTAGTTGCAACCGAACGCCGCCATCATGCCGCCGCGCGTCACGGGCAGGCCGAGCTCCATGTAACGCGTCATCATCGCGCGCTGCGAGGCGATCTGTTCGGCGATGTCGCGGTTCTGGTTGCGCTTGAGAAAGCTGTCCGACGCGCCGAGCGTAATCGAGCCGCTGACGGCGAGGCCTCCGGTCGCGCGGGCGCGCTCAAACCCCTGCGCGTTGAGCCACAGTCCGCCATAAAACACGCCGGGGCGCGGCGTGATGCCGGCGACGACGGCTTCGGCGTCGGCCATGCCGGGCACGCGCCTCGGATCTACGAAGGACACGATCTGGATGCGCTTCAGGCCCGTGTCCGACAGCGCGTCGATCAGTTCGATCTTGCGCGCCGTGGCGATCGGCCCCTTCTCGATCTGGAAGCCCTCGCGCGGGCCCTCTTCGACAAGATGGATTTGCTTCGGCAGATCGTTCACGGCGGCGTTTCCTTTTCGTCGCGCGCCGAAGCGCGGATTGTGCGCGGGCGCGGGCGCGC
>JANYDZ010000198.1 GCA_025363375.1 Hyphomicrobiales bacterium | reverse complement strand
AGGCGCGTGATTACAGCCCAAACACCCAGAGCACAGTCGCCTGGTTCTGCGTCTTCATTTCCGGCGAGCGCGAGAGTTTGGCCTTGGCGATGCCGCCGCTGCCCGAGGCTATCGCGATATATTGCTTGCCGTTGACCGCGTAAGTCATTGGCGGCGCGGAAAAACCGGCGCCCACGTTGATGCTCCACAATTCTTCATAAGTCTGATCGTCATAGGCGAGAATCGTGCCGTCGAGCATGGCGGTGACAACGATGCCGCCGCCTGTCGTCAGCACGCCTGAATTGACGGGGTAAGGCAGCGCCTTGCGCAGCTTGAGTTCTCCCGTCGCGGGATCGACGACGCTGAGATTGCCGGTGACGCGGTTGATGTTGGCGTAGCCGCCGCCGGCGAATTTGCCGCGCACATGGGCGCTCGTGTCGGGGATGACATCAACGCAACCTTCGTGCGAGGGCAGATACAGAAGTTTCGTGCGCGGGCTGTAGGAGGCCGGCCAGTAATTGCCGCCGCCGTGCACGTCGGGGCACACGTTGGTCATGCGCTCCGTCGTGTTGCGCACATTGTTGTTGTAGGTCTGGATGTCCTTCGATGGATCGTAGTCGACGGGCTTGCCGGTCTTGGAATCGATCCCCTTCGTCCAGGTGACCTTGTCGACATATTGTACGGCCTTGAGGAACCGGCCGTTCAACCGGTCAAACGTGTATTGAAAACCGTTGCGTCCGGCGTGGCTGAGCAGCTTGCGATCCTCGCCATCGATCCGGACGTCGAGGACGATGTGCGTGCCGGTCTCGTCGTAGTCCATGTTTTCATTGGGGGTATATTGAAAATACCATTGCATCTTGCCGCTAGTCGCATCGAGCGCCAGCGCGCTGTCGGTGAAGAGATTGTCGCCCGGGCGATAGGATGAATCATAGCGCGGCACGGGATTGCCCGAGCCCCAATAGGTGAGGTTGGCGCCGGGATCATAGGAGCCGGTGACGTAGAAGGCGCCGCCGCCCGTCTGCCAATTGTTGGTCTTGTCCTTCCAGGTCTCGCTTCCCGGTTCGCCCGGCGCGGGAATGGAATAGGTTTTCCACTTCATCTCGCCGGTTTTGGGATCGAGGCTGGCGATCCAGTCGCGCACGCCCAGATCGCCGCCGGACGCGCCGATGAGCACGCTGTCGCGCAGAGCGAGCGGCGCGGCGGTGAATTCCATGTCGGGCTGATCGGAATATTTCCTGTCCCAAACAATCTGGCCCGAATCCTTGTTGGTGGCGACGATGCGCCCGTCGAAGCCCGTGACAGAGATGATGAGATTGCCCCAAAGAGCGACGCCGCGGTTGCGGTCGGGCTTTTGCAGGCCCGGGTCCATTTTCCAGATGGTCTGGCCGCGCGTTCCGGAGCGCGCGTCGATCTTGTAGACGACGCCCCAGACATCGACCATGTACATGAATCCGTCTTCGACGAGCGGCGTCGATTGCAGATGCTCGTTGCCGGATGTGCCGCCGATCGGCACGGCGAACACGAGTTTCAAATTTTTTGCGTTCGTTTTGTTGATGATGTCGAGCGGCGAATGTCTTTGCGCGGAAAAACTGTGATGGTTCATCAGCCAGTTCTGCGGCTCGGGATTGAGCAGACGCTCGTAGGTGACCTCCGCGGCGCTGATCGGAGAGCAAGTCGCGGGCAAGGCAATGGCTAGGGCGGCCAGGGCGCCGGTCAACCTGGAATGCATGCGATGCTCCTGGAGCAGCTGATTTATGGCGCATCCTGCCACGGAGGCGCCGGCAGTCAAGCTCTGGCGCGCGTCAGCCGCGTCTCAACAGGGCGAATTCACAGCGCCTTCGCCAGCTTTTCCGCCACCATCGGCGCGAAATAGGTCAGCACGCCGTCGGCGCCGGCGCGTTTAAAGGCGACGAGGCTTTCGATCATCGCCTTCTCCGCGTCGATCCAGCCGTTCTGCGCGGCGGCCATGATCATCGAATATTCGCCGCTGACCTGATAGGCGTAGGTGGGCACGCCGAACTCGCGTTTGACGCGCGAGACAATGTCGAGATACGGCATGCCTGGTTTCACCATGACCATGTCGGCGCCCTCTTCAAGATCGATGGCGACCTCGCGCATGGCTTCGTCGGAATTGTGCGGGTCCATCTGATAGGTGCGCTTGTCGCCTTTCAGCAGGCCGCCGGAGCCGACGGCCTCGCGGAACGGGCCGTAAAAGGCGGAGGCGTATTTCGCCGCGTAGCTCATGATTTGCACATGCTCGAAATTTTCCGCGTCGAGCGCCCTGCGGATCGCGCCGATGCGCCCGTCCATCATGTCGGAGGGCGCGATCACGTCGCAGCCGGCGCGCGCCTGATTGAGCGACTGGCTCACCAGCGCCGCGACGGATTCATCGTTGACGATCTCCTCGCCGCGCATGATCCCGTCGTGGCCGTGGCTGGTATAGGGATCGAGCGCGACATCGCAGACGACGCCGATGTCGGGGACTTCCTTCTTCAGCGCGCGCAGGGCGCGGCAGACGAGATTGTCGGGGTTGTGCGCCTGCGACCCCTCGGGATCGCGCAGCGCCGGATCGGTGTTGGGGAACAGCGCGATGGCGGGAATGCCGAGTTTTTCCGCGCGCGCGGCCGCGCGCACCGCTTCGTCGATGGTGAGGCGCTCGACGCCCGGCATCGAGCCGACTTTCTCGCGGCGCTTTTCGCCGTCGATGATGAAGATCGGCCAGATGAGATCGTTGGTCGTGAGCGCCGTTTCGCGCACAAGGCGGCGCGACCATTCCGTGCGCCGGTTGCGGCGCATGCGGATGCAAAGATCGAGTTTTTCTCCGCGCGCCGGGTTTTTGAAAGGAGGCGGGGGTGTGTTCATGGGCGCGGGCTCCGTTCGTGTTCGCGGAGTGTTAGCATGGGCGGGAGAGGGCAGAAAGGCGCCGCCAGCCCAGGCGCCGCCAGCCCATTGCCCCCGCGCCTTCGCGCGCGCTAGCATCCTCTCACCATCAACCTCTGGAGGACGCCATGACCGACGACGTAATCACCCTTGAGAACGTGAAAATTGAACGCGACGGAGGCGTCACTTTTGTGATCCTCAACCGCCCTGAAAAGCGCAACGCCATGAGCCCGCAATTGCATCTGGACATGTGCGAAGCGCTCGACTGGGCGGCGGACGACGATCAGACCAGGGTTGTCGTGATCACCGGCGCCGGCGGCAATTTCTGCGCGGGGCAGGATCTGAAATTGTTTTTCCGCGCCAACGAGGGCAACCCGAAGGCCATGCGCAAGACCGGCAACGCCTCGCAGGCCTGGCGCTGGGACAAGTTGTCGCGTTTCCCGAAGGCCACCATCGCCATGGTGCACGGCTATTGCTTCGGCGGCGGGTTCACGCCTGTGATCGCCTGCGATTTCGCTATCGCCGCCGACGACGCGACCTTTGGCCTTTCGGAAGTCAATTGGGGCATCATTCCCGGCGGTCTTGTGGCCTGGGCGGTGACGCAGATCATGGGCTATCGCGACGCCATCTATTATTCCGTCACCGGCGACAAGTTCAGCGGCAAGGAAGCCGCCGCGATGAAATTCGTCAACAAATCCGTGCCTGTCGCGAACCTGCGCGACGAAGTGATGGTGCTCGCGCGCAAGCTCGAGGCCAAAAGCCCCTCCGCCGTGCAATACACGAAGGAAGCTGTTCGTTCCGTCAGAGGCATGTCGCAGGATCAGGCCTATGACTACCTCGAATGCAAGAGCAACGCGTTGAAGGCGCTGGACCCGGAAAAGGGCCGCGAAAAGGCGATGAAGATGTTCCTCGACGACAAGGTGTTCAAGCCGGGGCTGGGGGAATTCAAGCGGGATTGAGGCGCGCGCCCGCGGCGGTTGGCGCCGCTTATTCCATCCGGTCCCTGTCGCGCAACTGCGGAAACCACTGCATCCACATGAGCGCGATCAGCACCGAACCCGCGCCGCCGATCACCACGGCGGCGACGGGTCCAGTAGCGGCGGCCAGCGCGCCCGATTCAAACTCGCCGAGTTCGTTTGAAGCGCCAATGAAGATGGAATTGACCGCCGACACGCGCCCGCGCATTTCGTCGGGCGTCTCCAGTTGCACGAGCACGTTGCGGATCATCACGCTGACCATGTCGGCGGCGCCGAGAATGAACAGGAAGGGCAGGGCGGCCCAGAAACCGGTGGAAAAGCCGAAGCCGATCGTGGCGAGGCCGAAGACAATCACCGCCCCGAACATTTTCAGGCCCACGCGCCCGCCAAGGCCTGTCCAGGCAAGAACGAGCGTGCAGACGAGCGCGCCCACGGCGGGCGTACAGCGCAGCACGCCGAGACCGACGGGGCCGACGAGGAAAATGTTCTTTGCGTAGATGGGCAATAGCGCGGTCGCGCCGCCGAGCAGCACCGCGAATAGATCGACGGAAATGGCGCCGAGAATGGTCGGCTTGCGCCAGATGTAGCGAAAGCCCGCCGTGAGGGTTTCCCAGGTGACTTCCGTGCTTGGCGCGGCGGCTTCGCGCGGTTTGATGGGCAGCAGCAGCGCGAGGCTTGCGGCGTAGAGCGTCGTTGTCGCGAGAAACACGACGGGTGCGCCAAAAATATAGATCAGGCCAGCCAATGCCGGGCCGCAAATCGCCGAGAATTGCCAAGTGGACGAGGCGATTGTCATGGCGTTGGCGAATTGCGCGCGCGGCACGATGGTGGGCAGCAGCGCCTGACTCGCGGGGCTTGAAAACGAGCGCGCCGTGCCGAACACGAAAATCAGCGCATAGATGATTTTAACGTCGATGGCCGATTGCGCGGCGCAATAAACGAGGCCGGCGGA
>JANYDZ010000172.1 GCA_025363375.1 Hyphomicrobiales bacterium | reverse complement strand
CACATGATGGCCATGCTCCCTCAACGCCTGCGCGAGTCCGGCAAGATGCAACTCGATGCCGCCGATTCGCGGCGCGTACCAATCGCTGGCGAGCGCAATTTTCAATGGGGAAGAAGAGACCGGCACATGGTTCCCGGACCGTCAACGGCTTGACACAGAGCGGTCCGGGGTGGATTAGAACAGCCTTGGCGACGTGGCAAGGCAAGGCTATTCCGCGCTGGATGTCGACACTTCCATTTTGCGTATTTTTCGCCACGCGCGTGCGATTAACTGGAGCCTTCGTGTGAGTTCAGCGAAAATTCGCGTGGCGATCGTGGGGGTGGGCAATTGCGCCTCATCGCTGGTCCAGGGTCTGACATATTACAAGAACGGCGCTGGCAATGAGCCGGTTCCAGGCCTGATGAACTATGATGTTGGCGGCTATCGCATCAAGGATGTCGAGGTTTGCGCGGCTTTTGACGTCCATAGCGGCAAAGTCGGGCGGGATGTCGCCGATGCGATCTGGGTCAAGCCCAACAACACCATGCGATTCGCCGAGGTGGCCCGGACAGACGTGATGGTCGAACGTGGCCATACATTTGACGGGCTTGGCCCACACTTGTCGCACGAAGTGATTGAATCTGAAATGAAACCTGTCGATGTGGCGCAATCCTTGCGCCGCGCGCGGGCGGACGTCATGGTGTCCTATCTTCCGGTCGGATCGCAGAATGCAAGCGAATTTTACGCCGAAGAAGCGATCAAGGCGGGTTGCGCCTACGTGAATTGCATTCCGGTGTTTCTGGCGTCGAACCCCATCTGGCGCAAGAAATTTGAAGACCATAAGCTCCCTATCATTGGCGACGACATTAAAAGCCAGGTTGGCGCCACCATTGTGCATCGGGTCCTGACGAACCTGTTCAAGGAACGCGGCGTGAACCTCGACCGCACCTATCAATTGAATTTTGGCGGCAATAGCGACTTCCTGAATATGCTCGACCGCGAACGTCTGGCTTCGAAGAAGATTTCGAAGACGCAGTCCGTCAACAGCCAGATGGAAACACCGCTGAGGGACGACAATATCCACATAGGTCCCAGCGACTTCGTGCCCTGGCTTACGGATCGCAAGGTGGCCCATATCCGCATGGAAGGCACCGGTTTTGGTGGAGCGCCGATTTCCGTCGAACTCAAAATGGAGGTCTGGGATTCTCCCAATGCCGCGGGGGTCGTCATCGACGCCATCAGGTGCGCAAAGCTCGCGCTCGACCGCAGGCAGGGCGGAGCGATTGTCGGACCATCCAGTTATTTTATGAAATCGCCGCCCCAACAGTTCAACGAGAACGACGCGCGCGAATTGACCAACGCCTTCATTCGCGGCCAATAGGAAAGCGTGTGCGCCTGGGCAGGTCACCCCCAAGGCCGCTCTCCGACAATGCGGACAGCGGGCCGCCGTTGAAGATTGCGATACGAAATTCTGTCGGGACGGGAACGCTTCTCAGGCCGGCGATGGGCGTGCGCGAAGACGAAATCGGTTGGGTTGCGACTTCCGACTGTCCCTGGCTGGTCCTGCAAACCGATGTGCGCGCCATGCGCGGTCTTTGGCTTGAACTCATCTATGCCGCAAGCCTGTTTGATCGCCTTGTGCGTCCCTGCCTGCGTTTTATAACCGACGAAGGCGATGTCGACGCGCTCCTTGCAGGGCCGATTTTCGGACGCGCGCGCTGGATCGGGCGGGTCCCGAAAACCGCCCGTGAAATCTGGATATCTCCGACGATGTGGCCGGGCCGGTTCGGCTTCGAAATAGAACGCGCGGAAGTGCTGTCATTCCGCCAGATTGCCGCCAGCACCTTGCGGGCAGACGTGCGCAAAGGACTTTTGTGGTTTGGCGCGCGATCCATGGGGCTCGGCAAAGCCTCGGGAACGGCGCTGCGTCAGGCGCAAACGACAACATCTCTCGACGATTACAACGTCTGGCGGGCCCAGGGTCGGCGCGCGCCCCAATTGACGGGTATCGACCGGCCCCGCACCGATTGGAGCAAAGGCCCAGCGATCCGGTTGGCGATGGTTTGGGATGCAGATGCGGCGATGCGCGTCGAAACAGTGCTGGCGGAATTGCGGCGCCAGGCCTATCCCCGCTGGTCGCTGGCCATCGCCGTCAATAGCAACGTGAAATTGCCGCGCTCGCTGCTTGCCGCCGTTGCGGACGAACGGGTTTTACGTCTCGACGCCGACGCGCGAATTTCCGCGCTGGCCGAAGGGCTCGAAGCCCGGGATATAATCGGTCGTCTTGGTTCGGACGAGCATCTGAGCGATCTGGCTTTGCCTTGCCTGGCCGAATTTGCAGCGTTGGAACCGGGTGCCCGCGTTTTCTATACCGATGAAGATCAACGCGGACTGGACGGGGCTTACCTGCGTCCGAAACTCAAACCAGACTGGAGCCCGGTCTTCGAATCCCAGGGTCAATATCTTGGTCATTCAATTTACGCGCGCGCCAGCGTCCTTGCCCAAAGCCATGAGAACATGACGGTTCGGGCTTTCGTGGCTTTCCCCGCGGACGCGCCGTTCGTCGCCGGGACGCCCGCCAGTCATATCGCCCATTTGCGCCGTGTGCTGTTGAGTCGGACGGACGGCGTCGATGGCCGCAACGCGAATCCCTCGCAAGGCGGCGCCAGCGCGGTTCCTTCGCGGCGTGGGGACTCGCCTCGGGCGGCGATCATTATCCCGAACAAGGACCGCATTCGTCTTTTGAGCGAGTGCCTGAGCAGCTTGCGGAACACGCGCATTGAGGGCGATTTCGAAATCGTCGTCGTCGACAACGGCAGCGTTTCGCTGGCCGCGCGTAAATACTACGAAAAGCTTCGCGATGATCCGAAGGTCCGCGTGATTTATCGTCCGGGACCGTTTAATTTTTCAGCCCTCTGCAATGCAGGCGCTGAATCCGCGAACGCGCGCAACCTCGTGTTTCTCAACAACGATACGGTCGCCCGACAACGTCACTGGCTTGCGGAAATGTTGACCTTTGCTGAGCGTCCGCAAATCGGGGCCGTCGGCGCCAAACTCACTTACAAGTCCGGTCACTTGCAGCACGCGGGAATTGTCCTGGGCATGGACAGGATCGCTGGCCACATTGGCTACCAGGCGCGCGCCCGCGATCCCGGTTATCTCGGACGCTTCCAGTGCGCCCACGAAACTTCCGCGGTGACCGGCGCATGTCTGACCGTGGACAGGGAAAAGTTCAACGCCGTCGGCGGCTTTGACGCCGAAAATTTGCCCGTTGAACTGGGCGACGTCGATCTTTGCCTGCGCCTTGAAGAAAAAGGATGGGTGTCGATTTTCGCGCCAAAATCCGTGGTGGTTCATCACGAATCCGTATCCCGCGGAAAGTCGATCGAATCGCACAAGCGCTATGAGCGTGAATGCGCCTATTTCGCCAGGCGCTGGGCGCGCCGTATTCGCGACGATCCCTATTTTCATCCAGCGCTGTCGCTGGATTCATCAACGCCCGCGCTCGGCTAGGATCGTCCATGCCCGAACAATCGCATCAAGGCAGCGGGCGGGAAAATGGGCGCCCAGCCTACGAACTGGCGACATGGTTTGGCGCGGGTCTTGTCCGCAGGGGCGGGGGCACG
>JANYDZ010000149.1 GCA_025363375.1 Hyphomicrobiales bacterium | reverse complement strand
CCACGGTGCTGGCCGCGCTGGAATTCGGCGCGCCCCTGCTGCCCGACCGCACCGACCCGCGCATCGTGCTCGAGCGCCTGCATGCCGTGGCCGGGCGCATGGTGGACGAGCAGTACCGGCTGTGGAACGAAGACCTGCGCCCGGAACTGATGGAGGCGGGCATCCGCGAAATCCTCGTCATCACGACGCCATCCGATCAACATTTGTTCAGGAAGCTGCTGGGCGATGGAGGCACGTTCGGAATCAAACTTGAATACGCCGCGCAGGAAGAACCTCGCGGGCTGGCCGACGCGTTCATCATCGGACGCGAATTCGTCGGCGGGGACAACGTCGCGCTCGTTCTGGGCGACAACATATTTTACGGCAATCAGCTGCCGCAATTATTGAGCGCGGCGGCGGGACGCAAGGACGGGGCAACGGTTTTCGGCTACGTGGTCTCGGATCCCGAACGCTACGGCGTTGTCGAACTCGACAGGAACGGCAAGGCCGTTTCCCTTGAAGAAAAGCCGAAGCATCCCAGGTCCAACCTGGCGGTCACCGGACTGTATTTCTACGACAACCGCGTCCTCGACATCGCCGCGTCGATCCGTCCGTCGCTGCGCGGCGAAATCGAAATCACCGATATCAACAAGGCCTATCTTGAGTTGAACGCCCTGCATGTCGAGATCATGGACCGCGGTTTTGCCTGGCTCGACACTGGCACCCACGACAGCCTGATGGAAGCGGGCCAGTTCGTCGAAATTCTCGAACGGAGGCAGGGATTGAAAATCTGCTCTCCCGAGGAGATCGCCTATCGCAGCGGTTTCATCAACCGCGAACAATTGCTCGTCGCGGCGAAATTGTGCGGCAAGTCGAGCTATGGCCAATACCTGATCTCGATCGCGACGGAGATCGCAAGGCAATAGCAAGAGGCCGCCCGCCGGAACGTGAACCGTCCCCGCTTCGTTTGAAGCGGCGCTATCTTGCGACAATTCTCTGCCCGGCGCCGGCGTTGCGCAGAGGCGGCAAGTGGGCGCTCGGGTCGAGCCAGGTTGGTTTGGCGCCCGGGCCGCGCGCCGGGCCGCAGGCCTTGCCGCGCGCCTGCTCGGCGGCAATAAAGAATTTGGCGAGTTCGCGGTCGTCGCCGGCTGCGACGAGATCCAGCCTGTCGAGCGCGCAGGCGAGCGTTGGACGATCGACAGGTCTGGCGCCGCCACAGGCGAAACCGGCGATCTGCAGGCCGGGATCGGCCACATTCAACCGAAACCCCAGGCAGGGCGCTTCGGTCTGGCCCTGCGCAAGGCTTACGTCCGAAACTTCGAAGGCGCCAAACCGCGTGGCGAGCGTATCGGGCAGGGCGCTGCGCGTCACGGCGAGGCCGGAGCGCGCCGCGAGCCGCGCGAAATCGACGAACAGAGCTGTCTCCGGCGCGGGTTCGGTTCCCGGACGATAGAGCGAGAGGCGCAGGTTGGCGCCCTGGCCAATTTCCGCGGCGCCATAGGAGAGCAAGTCTTGCCGCCCGCCGCCTTCGCGGTGGCGACGCGCTTCATAGACGCGCACCTCCTTGCCGAATTCGGCCGTTTGCAGCGCGTAGATCTGGATCGGTCTGCCAAACTCCACCCAGGCGCTTTTCGGCGCCGCGGCGGCTTCAGGCGCGCGAGGCGCCGCTTCGCGCAGACCCGCCACAAGCAAGCCGGCGGCGCCAAAGAGGCCGATGGCGGCCAGAAAGCTCAGGGCCCAGTGCGCGAGGCGCGAGCGGAGCTGAACCCGCGCGAGCGGGTTTGCTCTTCGAGGCGTGCCGGCCCCTATGAAAGCGGACATACTCATGACGCATCCCCTCGCCCGCTTGAGCGGGCTGTGTTTCTGGATGCGGCATCCTTGCGCGAGGCGTGTAAGCCGGCGGTTACGAATTGCGGTTAACGGAAAAGAGGGTCAAAATTGAATTAAAGGCCGGGCGTTTCCGCCCGGCTCCGACGCTGCTTGCCGGCGCGTCAAACCCGGTGCTATCGCTCCGGCGCCTCTCCGCGGCACAGCGATTCGCGCAACTTTCCGGCGGCCCATGTTCAAACGGCTTTATCACTGGACGCTTTCGCTCGCCGAACACAGGCACGCGGCCTGGGCGCTGGCCGCCGTCTCTTTCGCGGAAAGCTCGTTCTTTCCGATCCCGCCCGATCTCATCCTCGTGCCGATGGCGCTGGCGAAACCAAAGAAAGCGCTGTTTTACGCGGGAATTTGCACGATTGCTTCGGTGCTCGGCGGCATGCTCGGCTACGCCATCGGCGCGCTGCTCTACGATACGCTCGGACAGTGGTTGATCGGTCTTTACGGCTATGGCGACAAACTCGAGGCGTTGCGCGCATTTTACGCCGAATGGGGCTGGGCGTTTATTCTGGTCAAGGGGTTCACGCCGATTCCCTTCAAGCTTGTCACCATTGTCAGCGGCTTGCTGGATTACAATTTCCTGCTGTTCGTGCTGCTGTCGATCATCACGCGCGGGGCGCGGTTTTTCCTCATCGCGGGCGCGGTCGGGCATTGGGGCGAGGCGATCAAGGCGCTGCTTGACAAACATTTCGCCACATTCCTCGCCATTATCCTCGCCTGCGTCGTCGGAGGCTTCGTGCTTGCGGCGAAAATGTTCTGAACTCCTGCGAAAGTCCCGCGCGAATGAACGGTTTTATCGCACGAACGCGGCGTGAACTCTCGCCGCCGCGCGCGGCATTGCTGGTTTTTATCGCGGCTTTCGCCACGATAGCCGGCGCGTGGCTGTTTGAATGGGCCGGCTATCCGCCGTGTGAATTGTGCCTGAAGCAACGCTGGGCCTATTACGCGGGCGTGCCTCTTGCGGGCCTTGTCGCGCTGTTGGCGGCGCGCGGCGCGCGCGCGGCGACAATCGCGGGCTTTGCGCTGCTCGCGCTGGTGTTTCTCGGCAGCATGGCGTTTGGCGTTTATCACGCCGGCGTCGAATGGGGCTTCTGGCTGGGCCCGCAGGATTGCACCGGCGCCCTGAGCAAGGCGCCCTCGATGGACGACTTCCTGAAACAACTGGGAACGAACGTTCACGGAATGGTCGTCACGTCTACAGGGGCATCCTCCGGCACGCCCGTCCTCAACGCATCCCAGCAATATGACGGGTGGGTCGATGTCGCCCAAGC
>JANYDZ010000135.1 GCA_025363375.1 Hyphomicrobiales bacterium | reverse complement strand
GCCGCCGGCGCGCGCGGCCGTGATAAACTGCCCGTAATAAGCCTCCGCCAATCGGTTGGAGGCGAATTCTCCGCCCGTCACACGCCACATCAACAGCGCCCGGGCGGCTTGCGGATGGCGCAATGCGAAGAGCAGCGCCATGCGGCAGCCCGACGATCCCCCGCCGACGATCGCCGGCAATCCCCCGAGTTGTTGCAAAAGCTCATGCAGATCATCGGCCCAGATTTCATATTCCGAAGCGCTGTCGTCGAAGGATACATCCGACACGCCGCAATTGCGCCGGTCGTGGATGAGCACGCGAAATCCCGACGCCGCGAATTCTCTGGCAAGGTAGCGCACCCCGCCCATATCGCGGCGCCCGCCCGGAGAAACCATCATCCAGGGACCGCGGTCGCCGATGACTTCGTAATGAATGTTGACGCCGCGAATTTTTGCGACCGGCATGTTTTCCTCCCAATTAAAATTCCGCCGCCGACGCGGCTGTCTATGCGTGCAACGGCGCGATGATCTCGTCGCCTATCCGTTTGACCATTTCGACATCGGGCACAAACTTGCATAGAAAAAACTCGACGCCAAGTTCGTTGAACGCCCGCAACCGCGCGCGGATTTTTTCGGGACGTCCGATGCAACCGGCGAGCGTCGCCGGGCCTATCCGCGAAAGTATTTTGCGCTGATCGTCGTCGGGCCCGGACAACAGGCGCTTCACCTCGTCCATCGCGGCCGCGTCGTTTTCGCCGAACGCGATGAAGGGATTAAGCGCAAACCGCACCTTTCGCCCATGCCGCCCCGCCCGCGCGCGCATATCCGCGATGGCGCGCTTCACGCCTTCGAAATATTCGTCCTCGTTGGCGACGCGCTTGTCATAATCGACGAACCACCAATCCCCGACCTTCGCCACCATTTCCAACCCGCGTTCGCTGCGCGACGCGGTAAAAACATCGGGCGGTTCAAGCGTCGCGGGTTTCAGCAACAGTTGCGCGGCGTCCACGGGAAAAAACCGCCCCTTGTAGGAAAACGGCGTCTCCCGCCACAGGCCGCGCACAACATCGATGAATTCCTCGGCGCGCACATAGCGGTCGTCATTGTATTCGAGCTCGTCGCCGCCAAACATGCGGTGCTCCTCGACGTTCCATCCCGTCACGAGGTTGAGCGCCATGCGGCCGCGCGCAATGCGATCCAGCGTAGCCGCCATTTTGGCGATCAGCTCCGGGTGCCAGAGCGTCGGATGAACCGCGACCATCGCCTTGATGCGCTGAGTGAGCGGCGCGATGGCGGCGGCAAGAATCCAGGCCTCAAGGTCCGCGCCCAGATGCCGTTCGGCGAATAGAATGATTTCAAAGCCGCTGCGGTCGGCCTGCGTCAGCACGTCCCGAGCCAGCTCAAAGCCGGGATCGACGCCGCCGTCGGGCAAGGGCGCGGCCGCCCCGGCGATCGAGCGCGCCATTTGCGGCGAGCCCACAGTCACGTGGGGCACTGGCGCATAGAGGCCAAATTGCACGGCTTTCTCCCTCGATCCGTTTTCGGATCATCGGGAGCAGTGGAGCGCAGACGAAAGTGAATTGCAACCCGCGTGGGTCCGCATCACTCGCCGAAAAGGAAATGCTCGATTTGCAACGCCGACAGGTCCAGCACGAACACCGAAGTGAGCGCGAGGCCGAGCGAAATGGTGGCGGCGCACCATGTAACGGCGATCAAAAAACCATAAGATTTCTTTTCCGGCTCAGCGGCCGCCTTTGGGTCGATCGTTTGGGCTTCCATGTCGTCTCCCTATATCGATCTTCGTTCATGTCGAAGCACGGGAGCCGATTGGCGCACGCCATTTCCAAGATTTAATAAACATTGTTCGAGGCGCCGGCGATTTTCTGGTCTTTCAGCGATTTGGCGGCGAAAAACCGACGATGTGGTTAACTTTGCGTAACCGGGCTGATGGGAAGGTTCTGCGCCGCCGTCTGGAAGGACGAGGTTTTCCCGCGCGAATCCACCGGCGGCTCGAAAAAGCCCGCGCCTATAATTCGCCCAGCTTCATCTCCGCGTTATATTCAACATCCTCCAAATCCTTCGTGATCGCCTGCCCACAAATCACGCGTCCCTTGGCGGCGTCGAAGGTCAGCGACGGCGAACCATAAAGCAGCCAGCCCTTGCTCAAGGCCTCGGTGACGCGATGACAAAAGCTTGCGTCGTCGGGCCCGGTCAAACAGCGATAGACAGTGATGCGTTTGCGTTGCGACAGCGGGCCGTTAACCATCGGTTCACTCCTTGGGAAACTCCAGACCCATTTCCCGATAGCGCTCGGGATCGTCGGTCCAGTTCTCGCGCACTTTTACGAACAGGAACAGGTGCGCCTTGGCCTCGGTGGCCTCCATGATGTCCTTGCGGGCGGCTGCGCCGATGGATTTCAGCATTTGCCCGCCTTCGCCAATGACGATTTTCTTGTGCGCTTCGCGCGACACGTAAATCGTCTGCTCGATGCGCGCCGAGCCGTCCTTCTGTTCCTTCCACTGTTCGGTCTCGACCGTGATCTGATAGGGTAGTTCGTCGTGCAGCCGCTCGAAAATTTTCTCACGCGTGATTTCGGCGGCGAGCGAGCGCAAAGGCGCGTCGGACACCTGGTCCTCGGGATAGAGCCACGGCCCCGGCGACATCATCGCGCCGAGGCCCGACAGCAGTCGGTCCAGCCCATGGCTTTTCAGCGCCGAGATCATGAAAGTCCCGGCAAAAGCCTGTTTTTCGTTGATCGCGGCGGCCAGGGCCAAAAGCACCGTTTTATCGACGAGATCGATCTTGTTCAGAATGAGTATTTTCTTTTTTCGCAGTTGCGTCATGCGCTCGAGGATCGCCAGCGTCTCGTCGTCGAGACCATGGCGCGCATCGACCAGCAGGGCAATCGCATCGGCGTCCCCCGCCCCGCCCCAGGCGCTCGTCACCATGGCGCGGTCAAGCCGGCGCCGGGGCGCGAAAATGCCGGGCGTGTCGACGAAAATAATCTGCGCCGCTTCCACCAGCGCGATGCCGCGCACGAGCGAGCGCGTCGTCTGCGCCTTGCGCGAAACGATGGAGACCTTGGCGCCGACAAGCGCGTTGATAAGCGTCGATTTGCCGGCGTTCGGCGCGCCGATCAGCGCGACGAAGCCGCAGCGCGTGGCATGCTCATTCATATCCTGGCCTCCGGCTCTGTCTTTTTATTCTTCTTTGGCAGGCCCTCCCGGTCGAGGAACGCCTGCGCGGCGGCCTGTTCGGCAAAACGCTTGGACGCGCCCCTGGCCTCGCATTCGCGATAGCTCCCGACGCGGACCGCAATCACGAATTCCGGCTTGTGGTCGGGCCCGCTGCGCGACAACTCGCGATAGGCCGGCACGGGGTGGCCATGGCCTTGCGCCCATTCCTGCAGGATCGTTTTGGAATCCAGCGTCGGCGGTTCCAGCGACACGATGCGGTCCGCGAAGCCGCGTCGGACAAGGTCGCGCGCGGCGACATAGCCCGCGTCGATGAACACCGCCCCGATCAGCGCCTCGCAGGCGTCGCCGAGTATGGCGATCTTGGCGCGTCCGCCCGAACGCATTTCGCTCGGTCCCAGATGCAGATGCGGCCCCACGCCCCAGACGCGGGCGACTTCAGCGCAAGTCTCCTTGCGCACGAGGTCGGCGAAGCGGCGCGACATTTCGCCCTCCTCCGCCTTCGGAAACCGTTCGAACAAAAGCTCGGATATGGCGAGCCCGAGCACACGGTCGCCAAGAAACTCCAGCCGCTCGTAGGTCTGCGCGCGTTTGGCGACGCCGACGGCGCTGACGTGGGTAAGCGCCCATTTGAGCACGGCGCGGTCGGCAAATGTATGCCCCAGGCTCGCCTCGAGTTCCTCGACCGGCGGGCGCCCGTTGCGCGTCGGGCTCACCGCACGGGCTGGAACAGGCGGCTCCAGCGCACGGACCACGGCCATTTCCAGAATTCATAGCCGCTGGAACCCTCATCCACGGAGAAAAAGATAACTTCGGCCCGGCCAACGAAATTCTCGAAGGGCACGAAGCCAACGCCGCCTTGCTCGCGCGGCACGCGTGAATCCGTGGAATTGTCGCGGTTGTCGCCCATCATGAAGTAATGGTTCGGCGGCACTTCAAAGACAGTGGTGTTGTCGAGATAGCCGGTGTCGCCGTCGCGCTCGATGAGGATATGGGATACGCCGCCCGGCAAGGTTTCGCGATAGGTCGCAACCGCGCTCTGCTGGCCATAGGCGTCAGCCGTCTTATACTTCTCGATTGGCTCGCGCGGCACAATCTGGCCGTTGATGTACAGGCGGCCCTCTATCATCTGGATTTTATCGCCGGGCAAACCGATCACGCGTTTAATGTAATCAGTCGTTCCATCGCTCGGCAGCTTGAACACCGCGACATCGCCCCGTTTGGGCGCGGCACCCCAGATGCGGCCTGAAAACAGGTCCGGTGAAAACGGCATCGAATGTTTCGAATAGCCGTAGGAATATTTCGAAACAAAGAGATAGTCGCCGATCAGCAGGGTCGGGATCAGCGAACCCGAGGGAATGTTGAAGGGCTGGAAAAACAGGGTGCGCACCACCAGGGCGATCAACAAAGCCTGGAAAATGACTTTGACAGTCTCGACGATCCCGCCCTCTTCGGCGCGTTTTGACGGCGCCTGAGCCTTATTGTCGAGACGAACGGGTTCGGTCATGTCCATGCCTTTGGCCGGCGAGGCCGGAATTGAATCGGCGGGCGGCGCGCGCCCGAATGTCGAGCCGGGTATACAGGCGGCGCATTTGCCACGCAAACCCGGACCTGGCTCATTTCATGCCGCGAAAATGTGGCGGTGAAAGGACGGCGGGCCAATTGCCTTTCCACGCGCAAAATTTTGCGCGCGCGCCGACGGGGTTGACGCGGTCCGTCACGCGGCAAAACGCAGGAATTGTGCAATGAATCGTTCAGGCGTTTACTCAGCGGCGTTATTCCTGCGCGCCGCGCTGCGACGGGCGCGCGCGCACGCCCCGGGCTCCGGCCCGCACCCCCCGGAAAAGCCATATGGCCTTTAAACCTCTATACAGGACCATGGGTGGCTTATATTTTTTTTGGCTACCCCGGTAGATAAAAAATAATATGTGCCGCCTACGGGCTTACTAAGCCATTTAAAGAGCTATCCTGGAGGCTCCCTCCCCCTCCCGGCTCAAAAGGGGCAAACGGAG
>JANYDZ010000131.1 GCA_025363375.1 Hyphomicrobiales bacterium | reverse complement strand
AACATGCAGATTTCCGCGACCGGGTTTTCGCCCTGCTCCAGCCGCCAGGTCAGCAATTCCAGCATGGCCTGGCTCGCCTCGATCCGTTGGGCCATGTCCACCAGTTTGTGGCGGATGACCTGATGCTGGACAATAGGCTTGCCGAAAGTGACGCGCCCCTTGGCGTAGGCGATCGCCTCCTCCAGACAAACCCGCGCGGCGGAAATCGCGCCCGCCGCGCCGTGCAGGCGCTCATCGTTGAAATTGAGCATGATGGCGCGAAAGCCCTCGCCCTCCTTGCCGATCAGGCTTTCGACGGGGACGCGCACATTTTCGAAATAGAGCGTCGCGGTGTCCGAGCACCACCAACCCATCTTCTTCAGCGACGTGCGCTGCATGCCCTCCGGTTGACCTTCAATCAAGACGAGGCTGACGCCGCTCGCGCCGGGGCCGCCAGTGCGCACGGCCAGCGTGATGAAATCCGCGCGCATCCCCGAGGTGATGAAAGTCTTCGAACCGTTGATGACGAAATGGTCGCCCTCGCGCCGCGCGGTGGTGCGCAGATTGGCGACGTCGGAGCCGCCGGAGGGTTCCGTGATGGCGAGCGCCGAGATTTTTTCGCCCGACAGGATTTGCGGCAGCACGCGCGCCTTCATCGCCTCCGATCCGCGATGCAGGATCGGCGGCGCGCCGATGGTGTGGCTGAACAGACCCGCGCCGACCCCGCCGCAGCCCGCGCGCGCAATCTCCTGCATCGCGATGACGCGCATGAAGCGGTCGCCCTCGGTCCCGCCATATTGTTCGGGAAAGCCGAGGCCCATGTAGCCGACGGCGGCGGCCTTCGTGTAAAGCTCGCGCGGGAACTCGCCCGCCTCGTCCCATTGGTTGGCGTAGGGTTCGATCTCGCGCCGCACGAATTTGCGCAGGGAGTCGCGGAACGCATCGTGTTCAGGCTTGTAGAAAGGGCTGAGGGTCATGGCTGCGGCTCCTTGATGCGCGCGAGCAGCGCGGTGGGCGCTTCCTCGGGCGAAGCGATTTCGCGCCCGGCGGCGCGCGCGGCGGACGCCAGCGCGGCGATCAACTCGCCGTTCGAGGCCGCGCGGGAGCCGTCGGGCAGATAGATCGTGTCTTCGAGGCCGGTGCGCAGATCGCCGCCGAGTTCGGCGGCGCGGGCGTGCAGCGGCCAGATTTCCCTGCGACCGATCGCGGTGACGCTCCAGCGTGCGCCGGATACGATCAACCGGAGCAGGATTGGCAGCAGTGCCGGGTCAGTCGGCATGCCCGATTCCACGCCCATGACGAAATTGTATTTTGGCGCGCGCACAAAGCCGTTGTTGCGCGCAATCGCCGCGGCGGTGCGCACGATGCCGGTGTCGAAACATTCGAATTCCGGCTCAACAGCGCATTCCCGCATGACCGAGAGAAAGGCGGCGACCTTCTCGACCGGATTGTCGAACAGCATCGGCGGCCACGCCCAGCTCCCGTCGGCGCGGGTCTTCAGATAATTGAGCGAACCGGCGTTGAGCGCCGCGATTTCCGGCCTGACCGCGCGCAGACACGCCAGCGGGCCGGAGATATCTGCTCCGACGATTCCCGTCGTCTGGTTGATGAGCACGTTGGCGCAGGCGTCGCGGATCGCGGCGACCACAGCGGTCGCCACCTCCGGCTTCCAGGAGGGGAGATGGCCCTTGCCCGGCGTCAGATCGCGGAAGTGCACATGGATCACGCTTGCGCCCGCATCAACCGCACGCCGCGCCTCGCGCGCCATCTCCTCGGGCGTCACCGGCGCGGGATAGACGGCGGGGTCGGTGAGCACGCCCGTCAGCGCGCAGGTGATGACGGCTTTGCCCATGTCAGGCTCCCTCAGCCAGAATCGCAAACAACAACGCGCGGATTTGCGTCTGTTTGCCGGCGATGGCGTGAGCCTGCGCGATTACGCCATTGATCGGCGCGAGGATCGCATATTGCATCTTCATCGCCTCCACCGTCGCCAGCGCCTGCCCCCGGCGCACGGCGTCGCCCGCCTTGGCCTCGACCGCGACGATCGTGCCGCTGACGGGCGAGCGCACCGAACCGTCCGCGGCGGCGTCCTTGAGCCGCGGCGGCGCGTAGGTTTGATCCGCGTAGCGCCGGCAAACGCCGTCGACGTCGAGCCAGAGATCGTCGCCCTGGCGGACATAGGCCGCGCGCCTGACCTGACCCTCGCAGACAAAGCCGATTTCGCCCTCGTGGCGTTCGACGAGTCGCAGCGTCAACTCCTTGCCCTCGACCGTTACGATCCAATCAACCCCCAACCGACGCACCCAAACGCGGCGCTCGACGCTTTCGACCGCCAGACAAACAAGCGCCGCCCGCCATCCCGCCGTCGGCGCGGGTGGGCCGTCGCCTGCAACGAACAGCAGCGCGGCGAGCGCGATCGCCAATGCGCTC
>JANYDZ010000127.1 GCA_025363375.1 Hyphomicrobiales bacterium | reverse complement strand
GATCTGGTGTTGTTCTATCTGTTCTTCGAGGGCGGCCTGATCCCGATGTTCCTCATCATCGGCGTGTGGGGCGGCAAGCGCCGCGTCTACGCGAGCTTCAAGTTCTTCCTGTATACGCTGGTGGGCTCGCTGCTCATGCTGTTGGCGATCATGGCCATGTACGGCGTCGCGGGAACGACCGACATCACGGCGCTGCTCAAGACAAAATTCCCCGAAAATATGCAGACATGGCTGTGGCTGGCGTTCTTTGCCTCCTTTGCCGTGAAGATGCCGATGTGGCCGGCGCATACGTGGCTGCCCGACGCGCACGTGGAAGCGCCGACGGCGGGCTCTGTTATTCTCGCCGGCGTGTTGCTGAAGATGGGCGGTTACGGCTTCATCCGTTTTTCGCTGCCGATGTTCCCCGACGCGTCGCAATATTTCGCGCCGTTGGTCTATACGATGTCCATCATCGCCATTGTCTACACGTCGCGGGTGGCGCTGGCGCAGGAGGACATGAAGAAGCTCATCGCCTATTCGTCGGTGGCGCATATGGGCTTTGTCACCATGGGCCTTTTCGCGATGAACCAGCAGGGCGTGCAGGGCGCCATCTTCCAGATGGTCTCGCACGGGCTCGTATCGGGCGCGCTCTTCCTTTGCGTCGGCGTCGTCTACGACCGCGTTCACACGCGCGACATCGACGCTTACGGCGGCCTGGCGAAGAACATGCCCATGTACGCCGTCGCGCTCATGGTCTTCACAATGGCGAATGTGGGATTGCCCGGAACGTCCGGCTTTGTCGGCGAATTCCTGACCCTCATCGGCGCTTTCCGCGCCAATTCCTGGGTGGCGTTCTTCGCTACGACGGGCGTCGTTCTTTCGGCGGGCTACGCGCTCTATCTGTATCGCCGCATCATCTTCGGCGTGTTCGAAAAGCCGGCGCTCAAGGGCATTCTCGATCTCTCGCCGCGCGAAATCGCGCTGCTCGCGCCCCTGCTGGCGCTGGTTGTTTACTACGGCGTGCAACCGCAGCCGATCCTCGACGCCTGCGCCGCCTCCGTCGCCGAACTCATTCGGAACTACGACGCGGCGCTCGCGGCGACGAAGACCGCCGCCGCGACCGCGTTGCACTGAGGACATGACATGACGCCCATCGCCTTCGCTTTCGCCCATTCGTTGCCGGAGCTGATACTGGCCGTCGGCGCCCTTGTGCTGCTCATGCTCGGCACATTCAGGGGCGGCGACGGCCGCGACTGGATCGTCAGCGAATGCGCCATCGTCATACTCGGCTTGGCTTTTCTGCTGCTTTTCTTCCCCCTGACGGGCTCCGCGATCGTCTGGGACGGCGCATTTATCGACGATCTCTTCGGCCGCTTCATGAAGGGCCTTGTGCTCATTGGCGCGGTCGTCTGCCTGATCCTCTCGTTGGATTTCATGCGTCGGGAAAAAATCGACCTGTTTGAATTTCCCGTGCTGATCGTGATCGCGACGCTCGGCATGCTTATGCTGGTGTCGGCGCAGAACCTTGTCTCGCTCTATCTCGGTCTCGAACTGATGTCGCTCGCGCTCTATGTCATCGCGGCGTTTCACCGCGACAACGTGCGCGCGTCGGAAGCGGGCCTCAAATATTTCGCGCTGGGCGCGCTGTCGTCGGGCATGCTGCTCTATGGCGCATCGCTGCTGTACGGCTTCACCGGCACGGTCGCCTTCTCCGGCATCGCCGCCGCGATGAGCGCGAAGCCCGGCATAGGCCTTGTTTTCGGCATTGTCTTCCTGCTCGCCGGCCTCTCCTTCAAAATGTCCGTCGTGCCCTTCCACATGTGGACGCCCGATGTTTACGAAGGCGCGCCGACGCCGGTAACGGCCTTCTTCGCCTCGGCCGCGAAAATGGCGGCGGTGGCCGTCACCGTGCGCGTCGTGATGACGGCTTTCCCCGCGGCGACGTCGCAATGGCAACAGATTATCGTTTTCACCTCGATTCTTTCCATGGCCGTCGGCGCCTTTGCGGCGATTGGACAAACCAACATCAAGCGCCTGATGGCCTACAGTTCCATCGGCCACATGGGCTTTGCGCTGGTGGGCGTGGCGGCCGGCACGCAGACGGGCGTGCAGGGCGTGCTCGTCTATATGGCTATCTATCTCGTGATGACGCTGGGCACATTCGCCGCGATCCTGTCGATGCGCATCAAGGGAACCTACGTGGAAAATATAGGCGATCTCGCGGGCCTCGCGCGCACCAACGGCCTGATGGCCTTCTTCCTGGCGGCGATGATGCTGTCGCTGGCGGGCATTCCCCCGCTCGCCGGCTTTTTCGCCAAATGGTACGTGTTCAACGCGGCCGTTCAGGCGCATCTCTATCCGCTCGCCGTCATCGGCGTGCTCGCCAGCACGGTGGCCTGTTTTTACTATCTGCGCATCGTCAAGATCATCTACTTCGACGAGCCCGCGCCGAAGTTCGAGACGGCAAGCCCGGCGGTGACCGCGGTTCTCGTCGTCGCCTCGCTTCTCGTGGTGTTGTTTGCCGCATGGCCGGCGCCGGTTGTCTCGGCGGCGGCGGCGGCGGCGAAATCGCTGTTTTGACGTGCGGCTCAACGCTGGCGTCCAGGGCTACCGCGTCGAGAGCTTTGAGGAACTCGGCTCCACCAACGATGAAGCCATGGCGCGCGCCCGCGCCGGCGAGCCCGGCAAACTCTGGATCGTCGCGGCGAGGCAAAACGCGGGCAGGGGGCGGCTGGGACGCGTCTGGTCCTCGCCGACGGGCAATCTTCACACAAGCCTGCTGCTGATCGATCCCGCGCCGCCGCATGTCGCGCCGCAGCTCGGATTTGTCGCGGGCGTCGCGTTGATAGACGCGGCGCGCGACCTCACGGGCGCCGGCGCGCGCCTGAAACTCAAATGGCCCAACGATGTCCTGTTTGACGGCGGCAAGCTCGCGGGCATCCTGCTTGAAGCCACGCAACTTCCGGGCGGAGCCTTCGCCTGCGTTGTCGGCATCGGCGTCAATTGCGCCAGTTGCCCCGAGGGCTTGCCCTATCCCGCCAGCGATCTTTCGACTTTCGGCGCCGCGGCGTCGCGCGAAAACCTTTTTTCAGCGCTCGCGACACGCTTCGCAGCGACCTTCGAGACCTGGAACGCGGGCAAGCGTTTCTCAGTCATACGCGAAGCCTGGCTCGCCTCGGCCGCCGGGCTTGGCGCTGAAATCGAAGTTGGCCTGCCGGAAAAGCGCCTGAAAGGTCGATTTAAGACCATTGATGCGCAGGGACGCCTTGTGCTGGAGGCCGAAGCAGGCGAGACAAACATTGAGGCGGGAGATATCTTCCCGCCCAACAACGCGGCCGGTTGAACGGCGGCGATCCCCGGACATTCTTGCAGGACTTCGTTTGATGGTGGATGACAACAACGAACTCGTCTTTGCGCCGCTCGGGGGCCTGGGCGAAATCGGCATGAACGCCGCGCTTTACGGTTTTGGGCCCAGCAGCAAGCGCAAATGGATACTCGTCGATCTCGGCGTCGCTTTTGCCGGCCCTGATCAGCCCGGCTGCGATCTCATCCTGCCGGATATCGCCTTCGTCGAAAAAATCCGCAAGGATCTTCTGGCGCTGGTCATCACCCACGCGCACGAGGATCACGTTGGCGCCATCGCGGACCTGTGGCCGCGCCTGAAATGCCCGGTCTACGCGACGAAGTTCGCCGCGGGCCTGCTTGAGGCGCGCCGCCTGTCCGAGCCTGGAGCGCCGCGCGTCGACATCACCATCGTCAAACAGGGCGACACGATCGAGCTCGGGCCGTTCTCGATCGAATATGTGCCGATGTCGCATTCCATCCCCGAGAGCAGCGCGCTCGCAATCCGCACGCCGCTCGGCACGGTGCTGCACTCCGGCGACTGGAAGCTTGACGCGACCCCCGTCGTTGGCTTGCCGACGGACGAAGCGCGTCTGCGCGCCGTCGGCAAGGAAGGGGTTCTCGCGCTGATCAGCGATTCCACCAACATTATTCGCGATGGCGAAAGCCCCTCGGAGGCCGAAGTCGCGAAAACCTTGCGGGGCCTCATCGGCAAGGCCAGCGGCCGCGTGGTCGTCACTACCTTCGCCTCGAACGTCGCGCGTCTGCGTTCAGTGGCCGAAGCCGCGCAGGCGGCGGGACGCGCGGTGGTTGTCGCCGGACGCGCGATGGACCGCTCCATTCAGGTGGCGCGCGAGTGCGGCTATCTCGAGGGCATCCAACCCTTCCTGCCGCTGGGCGCCTATCGCACGCTCTCGCGCGACCGTCTCGTGGTGCTGGCGACGGGATCGCAGGGCGAACCGCGGGCGGCGCTGGCGCGCATCGGCGAGAACGAGCATCCGGAGATCAAACTCGACCGCGACGACACCGTGATTTTTTCCTCGCGCACGATTCCCGGCAACGAGCGCGGCGTGAACGAGATCGTCAACGGCCTCATCATGCAGGGCGTGGAAGTCGTCACCGACCGCGACGGCCTGGTGCACGCCTCGGGGCATCCGCGCCGCGGCGAAGTCGCAAAGCTTTACGACTGGATCAAGCCGCAAATCGCCATCCCCGCCCACGGCGAGGCCCTGCATCTCAACGAACACGCCAAACTGGCGCGCGCCAAGGGCGTGCCGCATGTGTTCAACGCGCACAACGGCGACATGGTCGTTCTTGCGCCGGGAACGCCCGGCGTCGTCGATCAAATCGCGCACGGCCGTCTCTACAAGGACGGCGACGTCGTTCTGGCGCCCGACGACGACGCCATCAAGGCGCGCCGCAGCCTTGCCTTTGCCGGCGTCGTCTCCATCGGCATCGCCATCACTTCGAAAGGCGAGATCGCCGGCGACCCCGATGTGGTCATCGCCGGACTGCCGGCGCGCGCGCGCGACGGCAAGGCGATGGACGCGCTGATCGACAAAGCGATTTTCGAAACGCTCGACACGTTGCCGCGAGCGGCGCGGCGCAGCGCCGACAGCGTCGCGACCGCTGTTGAAAAGGCCGTGCGCAACAATGTTCGCGCCGCCTGGGGCAAACGCCCCATTGTGCACGTTCTGGTCATGGAAGTGTAACCGCCGCGGCCGTAGCCTCGCGCTTGTGCGGGAGCATAGAATGATAGGACGCCTGAACCATGTCGCGATTGCCGTGCGCAACCTCGCCGGCGCCAGCGCGCTCTATCGCGATACGCTCGGCGCGAAGGTTTCCGCGCCGCTGGCGCAACCCGAACACGGCGTCACCGTCGTCTTCATCGAACTTGCCAATACAAAGATCGAATTGATCGAGCCGCTTGGCGCCAACTCGCCCATCGCCGGATTTCTCGAAAAAAATCCCGACGGCGGCATGCATCACATCTGCTACGAGGTCGACGACATACTCTCCGCGCGGGACGCTTTGAAGGCGAAAGGCGCGCGCGTGCTGGGCGACGGCGAACCCAGGAACGGCGCGCACGGCAAGCCCGTTCTGTTTTTACATCCCAAGGATTTCAACGGAACGCTCGTCGAACTTGAGCAGGTTTGACGGGCGGGTTTGCCACGCGGCTTGAATGGAGGCGCCTTTGCATCCCTGGTGGGTTGAAGCGATCGGCTGGTGTTCCGCCGCCATTGCGATCTACGCGTTTCATTCGCGCACGATGATTCCGCTGCGCGTCGCGGCCATCGTCGGCTGCGCTTTCGCCCTTTGCTTCGCGTATTTTCGCGAGACGACGCCGACGATGGCGGCCAACGCGATTTTGCTGCCCCTCAACATCGTGCGGCTCGCGCAGATGCGCCGCCTCGTCGCCGACGCGCGGTCCGCCGTCGGCGCTCCCACAAGCTACGAATGGTTGCGGCCCTTCATGCGGGAAGTCACCTTCAAAGCCGGCGCCGCCATTTTCCGCAAGGGCGACATCGGCGCGGAGGCCTGGCTGATCGGCGAGGGGGAAGTCTTCGTCAATGAACACAACGCGGTCGCCGGCGAAGGCGCGCTGCTTGGAGAAATTGGTTTGTTGACGCGCGAAAACCGCCGCACCGCTTCGGCGACCGCAAGGACGGACGTGCGGGCCTGGCGCATCGCCTTCGACGATCTTGAGCAATTATGCCTTCAAAACCCCGCCTTCTGCCTTCACATGGCCCGCGTTATCGTCCAGAGATACGAAGCCAATCTGGCGGCGTGAAGCAGGTTTCAAACGCGGTGCAAGCAGCATGACCATACCCATCGGCCTCGCGATCTTCTTCACCATGTGGTGGATCGTGCTTTTCATGGTGTTGCCCTTCGGCGTGCGCTCGCAGCACGAGGGCGAAAGCTATCTGCAGGGCACGGATCCCGGCGCGCCCATCGCGCCGCGCATGTGGTGGAAGGCGCTGTGGACGACCGGGGTCACGAGCGTGCTGTTCGCGGCGCTCTGGTGGTTCATGCGGGAGTAGGCGCGCGCGCAGCGCTCCGCCTTCACGATCCCGCCGAAGGCGCGTCGCCGAGGCGCGACAGGACGCCTGCGAGCGCCTCTATATCGACATCGGCGATTTCATCGTGGCAGGGTATGAGCAACGCGCGCGCCGGTTGCGGCGCGGCTTGTCGCCGCGCTTTATCTATTGTGTAAACGCCGTTGAGCATGCCGAGCGCGGCGACGGCGGCGCCCGCTTTGTCGCGCTCCGCGGCGTCCGAAAAGAACAACGGCAGGGCGAAAGGCAGGGATTGCGCCAGCACTTGCGGCCAGCCGGGGGGCAGAAGGCGCGCCGGAGCCGCCGTGACGAGACGCTCGAGAATTTCCGCCCGGCGCGCGCGCGTGTCGCGCATGGCGCGCGTCCGCGCGGGCATGCCGCACAAGTCTTCGGCGTTGCAACGAAGCCGCAGGGTGCGCTGGAGATAGAGATGTTCGAGGTCTTCGGCGTGCGCGGGATCGCCTTCATAGGCGGCGGCGAAGATTTGCGCCTCGCGCCGTCTGGCCTCCGGCGTCGGCGGCGCCGAGGCGTCGCGCCGCGCGCGCAAGGCCTCCGCGAGCGCCGCGTCCTTGACGAGCAAGCCGCCCGCCATGCCGCGGGTCGCGAAGAACTTTGGCAGGCTGAAGGCGGCGAAATCGCCGGCCCAACCTTTTCCGCCGCGATTGCCGCTCCAGAAAAACGCGTGACAGACATCGTCGAGATATCGAGGCCCGTGCGCGAAATCCGCCTGCGCGACGCCGTATTGATGGTAACGCAGGCACGCGTCGGCGCTTTGCGCGGCGCTCGCGTCGAGGGGAAAGCCGAAACGGACCAGCACATCCAGCACGCAGCGCGAGATCATGCGCGGCGCGGCGATCGTGCTGTTGTAGCGCGACAGTCCCATCGCCTCGAAGCACAGGCGGATCGCGGCGCGGCCCGACGACGTGAGAACGCAATGGACCTCGTGAAACTCCGAAATCATCGCTTCCACGGCCGCGACTTCGCGCGGCGCGCCGACGTTTCGTTTCGCTGGATGGAAATATGTTTTCAAAGCCGCGGCGCAATCAGGTTCAATGCGGGCGCTGGACGACGATATCCTCGCGCGTGTTTCCATAGGGCAGGTCGCGCGGTTGCGAAACAGAGTGCGCGTGACAGCCGTTGGCGCGGACGAAGCGCACGAGTTCGAGAACGTCGTCGTCGGAAAATCCGCCGAGCGCCTGCAAATGCGCAAACGCCCGCGCGTGCCCGGGCGCGGCGGCGCCCGCCGCCCCTTGCGCGGCGCGCCATTGGCGGTCGAATTCCGCGCCCGTCCGCGAGACCATGAACCGCGCTTTCAGATCGCGGTTGGGCAGATCGCCGATCAGCATGCGCCCGCCGGGCGCCAGACTCTCCAAAGCGGCCGACAAGAAGGCGCGCGCATGCTTCATGTCGGGCATGTATTGAATGACGGAATAGACGACGATCCGGTCGAACGCGTGGTCGGGACGCCGCAGCGGAAACGGTCCGGGCAGGAGCGCGATATTGTCGCGCGCCACGATGGATTTGATGTGTTCGAGCGCCGGCGGATTGTCGATGCCGGTGACGCGACGGGCCACGAACGACAGGGGAATCAGCAATTGCCCGACGCCGCAACCAATGTCGAGCACATCGTGCTCAGGGCCTATTTCGAGCTTCGCGAGCACGTCTGCGAGAATGCGTTTTTCATCGCTCATCTGCGATTTGTAACGGCCCGCGCGTTCGGTGTTCGAAATATCGAGGCCGGCGATGGAGGCGTAGGCGTCAAAGGCGTCGGCGACGTGGAGCTGGCTCACAGGTTTTGCGCCTTTCCTTGGCCCGGGAAAACCGCGGTCGCCGCTAATACTGCGCCTTCAGGCTGGCGGTGACGACGTTGCGGTTGAAGTTGGAGTTGAAATCGCCCGAGACGCCTTTTGTGTGGCGATAATCCAGCGATCCCGAAAGCATGCGGTTGAACATGTAGCTCGCGGTCGCGCCCGCCGTGTAGACCTGATCGCGGCGGATGTCGTTGACATATTTCGAGTCGGCGACGGACACGCGCCCGCTCACGATGAAATTGCGCAACACCTCGTAGTCCGCGCGAAACCCCAGGGTGTTGTTGAAAACAATGGACGCTATGGGATTGGCGGTGTTTTTTACGAAACTTTCCTGAATGGCGCGGTCGGCGTTGAGGGTCAACGTCAGAAAATTGGTCGGATACCAGATGAGGCGGCCGCCGGCGGTGTAGCCGTCGACGGTGCCGAAGCGGTTGCTTTGAAACGTCTGCGCCATGTAGCCGGCGTAGACTTCGCCGGCGATCAGGCGCGACAGTTCCGACGAGACGCCGCCGACGACGCGGAAGCCTTTTGAGGAAACCATCGGGACGTTTTCATAGTCGCGCCGGTTGACCGAGGATTCCACGAAGGTCCGAAGGCCCGGGCTGACTTCGTAACCGCCGCGGGCGGTAATTGTCGCGAGAGTCTCGTTGCGGAAATTTTGCGAGACGGGCAGGCCGACGCCATCGCGCACATCCGTATAGGCGAGACGCTGGACCGCGCCGCCGAGGGAGACGTTCACGCGGCCGAAGGTCTGGTTGACCGACGCCGACGCTTTCGCATCGTGATGCCTTGCCAGGCTGGAGGGATTGGCCACGCCGCCGATCGAGCGCGTCAGATAGGAATCCTCGGCCGTGTAGGCGTAGTCGGCGCGGCCCTGGAACACGAGATCGCGGGTGACTTCGGTTTTGAAACCAAGACCGGCGTAGGGAGCGACGGCGTTGAGGTTGCTGAAACGCGAATAAATCTGGCTGTCGATCTTGATGAAGCCGCCAACCTTGGTGCGGCCGTAGTCCGCGGCGGCCTGCAGCGACGGCGTCATGTGCCAGACCATGGTCCCCTGGCTTTTGACGCGCGAGGAGAAGAGATTGTCGTCGTAGGAAAGCGACGCGATGGCCTTCGGATAGAAAGTAATGCCGGCGTAGCGATAGCCGATCGCGTCAAACGAGGGACGCTGCCGTTCGACCACGCCCACCGGTCCTTTGGCGGGCGGCGAATCCTTGGACGGCGGCGCCTTCACGAACAGATCGGGGGAGTCCTCGGCCAACGCGATATGCACGGTTGCCAGGGTGCCACAGGCGATAAGAGCCGCCGTGCGCGCCAAAGGAGTGATTCGAAAAATCATTGGCGGGAGAACCACGTGGTTAAGCGAAACAAGGGCAGGAGCCCGATCCAAAGCGAGGCCGGATTAACCATTTCATTCATTGGTTAAAAATTAATGGATAATTGTTTCTTAACGGCCCTCTGTTTGCGGTTTCTCCGATTTGACGCGGCGTTTGCGAGCATTCCATCGGGGCATCACAAGCCGCGCGCGCTTCAACAATCCGAAGCGCCGCGAAGCCCTGATGCGCGCGCTAGAAGTAACGCTCGGGCACGCGGATAACGTCGCCTGGCAGTATCGTCGTCTGCGGGCCGAGGGTGAATTCGCGTTCGAAAGGTTCGGCGGCGCGCTTGATAAAGACCTTGCTGCGGCTCGCGCGATAGGTGAAGCCGCCGGCGATAGCGCCCGCGGCGAGAATCGAAAGACCGTTGCGATACTGGAATTCGCCGGGCTTTTCGACTTCGCCGATGACGTAAAACGGCCGATAGTTCGAAATTTCCGCGCTGACTTTTGGGTCGCGCACAAAGCCGACCTTGAGTTTCGCGGTCAGTTGTTTTTCCAGTTCGCGCGGCGTCATGCCAAGGGCCTTGATCTGCCCGACAAGGGGCAGCGAAACCGTGCCGCTGTCATCCACCTGAAACTCGCCGGAAAGCGCGGGCTCGTTGAATACGACGATGCGCACCTTGTCGCCGGTCCCAAGCCGATACTCGCCGCTTGTCGCGGTCTCGCTCCCGTTGCCGGGGATGGTGGCCGTCGGCGTCAAGTCGGCGCGGCGATCGCCCATGGGCGAATCGCAGGCGCCGAGGAACAGGTTGAGCGCCATGGCGGCGATAACAAGAGCGGCGGTGCCAGGGCGACGTTTCATATTCGACACGATCTCCGGAATCACAAATGTGCTAGCCTCGTCGGACGACGAATCATGGTTGACGCAACGTTAATAATATTGGTGTGCTAATAGTTAATGACTGGTAAGCGAGTCTTGGGCGCAAGAGAACTTCCGCGCATAAACTGCATTTTCACGGTTCGAGAGAAGGCCTTTTGAAATCGTCCCCATTGACACCGCGAGGCGCGCGGGACGCGGCTGTCGTCGTTGGATTTGCGCTCACATCCTTCGCCTTGAGCGCCTTTATAGGCGTGGCCGCGTGGGGACCGCCCGAAGCGCCGCCGCCGGAGGAACGTATCGCGGCGGTTGCGGGCATCGCATGTCCACGTACCGCTGATATCGCGGACCCGCGGGCGTGGCAGGCAGCCATCGACGAAGACTTGCAGGAGGCCGCGACAAATCTCCAGGCGGAGGGGCTGGAAAGCACGCTGCGGGAACTGGAGGACGTCCAGACGGAAATCTGCGCGTTGATCCGGCAGAATCCGCAGCGGGGCCTGGCCTGGGCGCAATTGCTGTCGGCCTCTCCGCAAGCCGCCGCCGATCCCGTGGTTCGTCAGGCGATGCTGACGTTGTCGCAGGATTTGGGGCGTCTTGAAGTCGACGCCCTGCGCGCCCGCGTCAATTTTTGCGCGCCGCGTTGGGCCGTCCTGACGCCAGCGGAGCGCCGCTTGTTTCTGGCGGATGTTCGCAATCTCGCGCAGGTGCCCGTCGGAAATTATTACATCGCGCAACTCGCCAGCCTGGGTTTTATGGGCGAGGCTGAAATGGTCGCCGCGATCCGCGCCGTCGTCGCGCAGGTTCAACCCGCTTACCTCTCAACGTTCGACGCCTATAGCGCCATGACTGGAAAGCGCGCGCGATGAGCGACGCCCGCAAACCAGTCGCAAGGGATGACGGCGCGTCGGCAATCTCGTTTGGCGACAAGGCTTTATTCGCCCTGTTTGCGACAGGCTTACTGGCGGCCCCCACATGGTATGGCGGATTTGGCGCGCTGCCGCTGGCGCTCGGCGCGGCGGGCTTTGCGCTTCTGGCGACGGCGAAAACCGCACTCTGCATGCGCAGCGGCA
>JANYDZ010000119.1 GCA_025363375.1 Hyphomicrobiales bacterium | reverse complement strand
GTCAAGGGCATCGCCAACGGCTGTATCGAAGCGGGCTGCGCGTTGATAGGCGGCGAAACCGCCGAAATGCCCGGGCTTTATCGGGGCGGCGATTACGATCTCGCCGGCTTTTCGGTCGGCGCCGCCGAACGCGGACATTTGCTCCCCCGCGCGGACATTTGCGCCGGCGACGCGCTGTTTGGCCTGCCCTCCTCCGGCGCGCATTCCAATGGTTTTTCGCTGGTGCGCCGCATCGTCGAGCGGTCCGGTCTGCCCTGGGACGCGCCCGCGCCTTTCGCGCCGGGCCAAACATTGGCGCAGGCGCTGCTGACGCCAACGCGCATCTACGTCAAACCGCTGTTGCGGGCTCTGAAAGCCACCGACGGCATTCTCGCGCTGGCCCATATCACCGGCGGCGGCTTTCCCGACAATATTCCGCGCGTGCTGCCGCAAGGCGTGGGCGTATCGCTCGATCTCGCGGCGATCCCCGTATTGCCCGTGTTCAGTTGGCTGGCGCAGAGCGGCGGCGTCGCCGAACACGAGATGTTGCGCACCTTCAATTGCGGAATTGGCATGATCGTCGTCGCGGCGAAAGCCAAAGCCGCCGCAGTCGAGGCCGCCTTGCGGGCGGTCGGCGAAAGGCCGGTGCGCCTTGGCGAACTGACGCAAACGCCTGGCAAGGGCCGCGTCGCTTATCATGGGCGGTTGTCGCTGTGAGCGCGAAGGGCCGCGTCGCGGTGTTCATCTCGGGTCGCGGCTCCAACATGGTCGCGCTGGTCGAGGCCGCGAAAGCGCCGGACTTTCCCGCTGATGTCGTACTGGTCCTGTCCAACCGGCCCGACGCGGCGGGCCTCGCCTATGCGCGCCAGCAGGGCATCGCAACCGTGGCGTTCGATCACAAGCTCTACAGCGATCGGGAATCGTTTGAACACGCGCTGCAACATACGCTTGAGAGCAAAAACATAGAATTCGTGTGCCTGGCCGGCTTCATGCGTCTGTTGACCCCGTGGTTCGTCGGCCAATGGCGGAACCGCATGATCAACATCCATCCGGCCCTGCAGCCCTTGTACAAAGGCCTGCATACGCACGAGCGCGCGCTTGCCGACGGCGTGAAAATCCACGGCTGCACCGTGCATTTCGTCGTGCCGGAAATGGACGCCGGCCCCATCATCGCGCAAGCCGCCGTGCCGGTGCTTGACGACGACACGCCCGACAGTCTTGGCGCGCGCGTGCTGGCGCAGGAACATCTGATCTACCCGATGGCGCTGAATTGGCTCGCGTCCAGCCGCCTGTCGATCGATGGCGCGCGCGTGAGCCTGTCGGGCGCCGACCCGCGCGAAGCTGCTTTGATCGCCCCCGCGCTCTCCTGACGCGGCCGTGCTCTCCTGACTTGGCGATGCCGCGAAGCCTTGCCGTCCGGGGTGAAAAGCAAGGCCATAAGCCGCGCGAGGCTCAGATCAGCGCCTTCGCGTAGGCTTCCTCGAACCAGCCGATGCGCGTTTCCTGGGAACCCAGAATTGGCCATCCCTCGATCCGTCGCGCCGCCTGTTGCAGCCGCTCGCATGTTTCGTGATCTTCGCGCGCGGTGCGGTCCTGGTAGAAGCGCACGGCCCGCGCCCGCACGATCTCGACCCAGGGCTGCGCGAAGCGCGCCAGCGCGTTGCCCTCGAAAGGCAGGAATTCCACTCTGTGGAACCAGCCCCGGTGCTCGCAGCGCCCCGGCGCGACCGGCACGAATTGCTGGACGTTGAAATACCAGTGCGGCTGGTTCCTGAAGGAGGCGCGGAACAGGGACACGGCGAGGTTCGGAAATATGTTGAAGATGCGGTAATGATCCGGCCGATACGTGCCGGCGCGACACGCCTGCGCCATTGATTCAAGCGTGTCCGCGTGGCCCGTGAAATGCGCGCTGTGCATGCCAAAACGCGGATACTGAAGATCGGCGTCCGCGTGGTAATGCGGCTTATGGTGCACGGCGACGATGTGATAATCGTCGAGCGTGATCTGGACGCAGAGTTTCCAGTTGGCCGCCACGGGATGGCCGTGGACGTGGGGACGCCCCGCTGTCGTGGTGATCGTGTTGATGATCGGGAAACTGTCGCCGAGAAAATCTTCCAGGGTTCCGCCCGCTCCGTCGGCCTGAAACCGCCCGAACACCAACGCGCCGCAGGTTGCGACTTCGACCGGCGTCAGCCGCGCGTTCAACGCGCGCGGCGCGACGCCGAAAAGCTCCGGACACATTGGAACCCCGACGGCGACGCCCTCCTGATCGTAGCGCCAGTGATGGAAGCCGCAGACGACGGGGCCATTGCCCTTGTCCTGGTTGCGCAGCGGAAAAAAGCGGTGCGCGCAGCGGTTCTCGAAGCCCCGCAGACGGTCGCCGAACCGCTGCACGAAAACCGAGCGCCCTCCCAGCTTCGCGCGTATCCAGTCGCCGTCCATTCGCAGGTCGTGAGCGACGCCAAGCAGCGTCCAGTAGCGGCCAAGTTGTTCCTGCTCGCGTTGGAACGCCTGTTCATCGGTGAAGGCCGAAGCCCAGTTCGCCAGAGCGGCCGTCATTGTCATCCCGCGCTTGAATCCAAAGAGGCCGCACCCTTACGACAAGCAGCGCGCCACGCAAAGGCCGGCGGCAACCCGGCGCCGCGAACGGGCGCGGCTCGAACGTCGCCGCCGCTTGCTGAATGCGCGGACGGCGCATAGCCTTTGACCGGGCGCCGGCGGCGCAGATATCCATTTGGAACAGGCATGACAACAGGCATGACAATCATCGGCTCCGGCAAGCAAATCCCGGCGGACTGGGCGAAGACGCTGATCGACGAACAGGCTTTCGCGGCCGAGCAGGCGCGCCTTGGCCGGAAGTGGAATCTGCTTGGCCTCGCCGCCGACGCGGCGCGCGACGGCGACTGGTTCCGCGCGACGCTGGCGACAAGGCAGGTCTTCGTGCAGCGTTTCGGCGAGGCGTTGCGCGGATTCGAAAACCGTTGCGCGCACCGCTTTTTTCCGCTGCGCAACGAAGACAAGGGCAATGGCCCCGTCGTCTGCGGCTTCCATCACTGGCGCTACGACAGGGAAGGCAGGGCCATGGGCGTGCCCATGTGCGAGGAATTGTTCGGCAAAATCCCCCGCGATCTCGGCGCGACGCTCGCGCCGGTGGAAGTCTCGGTTTGCGGCGCGCTCGTGTTCGGCCGCTTTCCAGCGCCGGGCGAAACGGAAACCCTTGAGCAATATCTCGGCGACGCTTTCCCGATTCTTGCGGCGATCACCCGTTTTCCCGAGGCGCCGCACGCGGTGGAAACGCCTGTGCGCGCGAACTGGCGGGTCTGCTACCACATCACCCACGACGATTATCATCAGGTGGCGGTGCACCCGAAAACCTTCGGCAAAAACGGCTATCCGCGCCGCGAGGCCATGGGCTATTTCCGCTTTGGCCTGCACACCGCGTTTCTGAGCACGCCCGATCCGGACGCCTTCAACAAGCTCGCCGCCGGCTGCCGCGACGGCGCGTTCGTCTCCTCGCATTATTTCATCATGCAACTGTTCCCCAACATGATCGTGTCGCATGGCCGCTCCGACGGGCAGTTCTGGCACGTGCTGGTGCAGCAATATTCGCCCGTGGCGCATGACCGCTCGTTGCTGCGCACCTGGAGTTTTCCCTCGCCCTTCGCGGCGCGGCACCCGCGGCACGTGCGCTGGACGCGCCCCTTCACCGATCCGGGACGCCGGCTCGCCGTGCGCTATTTCGTGGGCAAGATCCGCGACGAGGATCATGTTGTTTGCGAACGCGTTCAGGCCAACGCCGGACGGATCAAAACGCCGCCCATGCTCGGCGCGCTGGAAGAACGCATCGGGTGGTTCGAGGAAAACTACGCGCGGGTGATGGCCGACAGCATCAATTGAACCTTGTTGATCCGGTGCTCCAACGCACATCCCGCGCCCGTATCGCGGACTAGTCTCTCCCAAGGTCAACGCAGAGGAGAGACCCCATGAAATCGCTTGTCATCGCCGCCGCCCTGTCTTTCGCCGCTGGCGCCGCCTTCGCCACTGTTGCCTTCAGCAGCAGATCAGCCGCGCCCGCCGCCGTCGCCGCGGCCGCCCCGGTCGTGAGCCGGACATCGCCGATCGTCGCGTCGGCCCTCACGCAATCGAACCTCTGCTTTGAAATAGTCGGCGGCGAATATCGCTGCCGTTGATGCGAGCAAACGCATCCGGCGGCGGGACTGACGTGTATTTCCGCCAGAGGCCTTTCGGCCCTGGCGCCTCGCGCGCCGGGCGGCCAGGCGAAGGGGACCCCTATGAAGGTGCTAGTGATCGCGCTCATCCTGACAACAGCCGCCGGCTCGATTTTCAATTCAATGAAATCGGAGGCTTCACGCCTCGTCAGCCACGCCGCCATGGAAATTGGCGCCCATTTCAACGCCGTGCGCGGCCGCTAGGCCAAGACGGCGCTCCCGGCCCGCGTTCGCGGGAATGTGTTTCGACAAAGCCGCTCAACCCAAGGAGAACGCCATGAACATGCAGCTCCGCGCCGTCGCTCCCGCCGACAAAGCCGCGCCGTTCCTCGACCTCTCGATTTTCAAGCGGCTGCGCCGGCTTCTGGCGGCCAAGGCCAAAAAGTTGAACGCCGCGTTCGAAGCCTGCGGCGGCGAATTCCGCGGGCTGTGAACTTCGCTAGGCCTTGCGCAGCCACGCGTGGTTGTCGTGAAACGCCGCGCCGCCGAAAGGCGCCGGCGAAAACGCCGAAGTCAGCGTGTTGATGCCCTTGCCGTCGGCGAAGGCGTGGTTCGG
>JANYDZ010000106.1 GCA_025363375.1 Hyphomicrobiales bacterium | reverse complement strand
CGAGCCTCGAACCCTTCTCCTCGCCATAATGGGTTATAACGGCGCGCAGCCACGGGAATTCCATGGCGTCAATGCCGACTTTGCCGATCCATTCCTTGTGCGTAGTCAGAAGATCGCGCGCGTTTTTCGCGCGCGCGCCGTGCCAGCTCACGCAAACATTGGTCTCCAGCGCCGGCGTGCCGATCCACGAGAGTTTCGTCGCGTCGAACCGCGCGCCCTCGGTGCCCTGCAGGGGCGCGAGCGCCACGTCGCGCGCCACGATGCCCATGGCCGTGCCGTCCTTCGGCGCGATGTTGTAGAGATAGTTGAGCGCGGTCATGCTGCCGGCGCCAGGCATGTTTTGCGGCACAATGCTGGGCTTGCCCGGAAGCCTTGCGCCGAGGTGCCGCGCGACGACGCGACCCCACAGATCGTAACCGCCGCCGGGGCTGACGCCGATGATCATTTGCAGGCTCTTGCCGGCGAAGACATCGGACTGTGTTTGGGACTGTGTTTGGGACTGTGTTTGCGCGCGACAGGGAGCGGCGCACGCGAGAACCAGCGCCGCGCCTGCCGCCAGGATGTTGATTCTCACGGGCGAGCGCCCCCATGTGCAACTGCGCGCGCGACAGGCGCCCCGTCTCACCGCGAAGGCGTCAGCAGTTCCGCCCCGGCGCCGTTCTTGTCGGCGAGCGTCCAGACGCCGTCGAGCTTGCCGTCGCTCCTGATGTCGTAGATGACGAGGCCGATGGAATTAGCAAGGCGATAGGCCGCCGTGAACGTCGAGGTGTTGCGCATGCAGATGCCCTGCGAGGTCGTGTTGCCGGTCTTCCAGGCGATGCGGCAGGTCGTCGAACTCGTAAGGTTGATTTCCGCCGTGCCGCCGTAGGGCGATCCGTCGAAATTCTTGCCCTGCACCTGATAACGTCCGCCAACGGTCTGCGCCGCGGCTGGCGCCGAGCACAGCAGGGCCGCCGCCAGAATGATTGAAGGCTTGATCATGGTTCCCTCCGGTTTGCGCGCGACGGCCCTAATTTCCGATTGTAAAAGCGCGACGCGCAAATCTATCAGCGCCCCGCGCGGGCACAAGCGGAAACGACCTTCGGAAACGACCTGCGCCACTAAGGCGCCTCGCGCGCGAGCTGTTCGAGGATTGGCCGCCAGGTTTTCTGTTCGCCCTGACTGAAGGCGTTGAGTTCGTCCGGCGTCATATGCCGAACGAAGGCCCCGATGGCCGCCAGTTTTGCCCGCAACTCGGGATCGTCGAGCGCCTTGCGCAAATCCGCGCTCAGTTTACGCGCGACCGCGTCAGGCGTGCCGAGCGGCGCCACCAGAACATTCCAGCCGCCCGCCTGAAATCCAGGCACCGTTTCCGCGACGGTCGGCAAATCGGGAAATTCGCGCAATCGTTCCGGCGACGTCACGGCGAGCGCCTTGATCGAGTTGCCTTGCATGGCGCCCGCGAGGCTCGAATAACCATCGAGCACAAGGCCTATGCGGCCGGTCATGATATCGTTCATGGCGGCCGCGGGCCCGCCGGAATAAGGCACCAGTTGCAGCTTGATGTTCGCCATCTTCTGCAACAATTCCATGGTGAGATGGGTTATGCGTCCGCGCCCGGTCGCGGCGTAGGAAATTTCATTCGGCCTGGCTTTGGCGCGGTCGATCAATTCCCCGATCGAGGCAATTGCGAGGGAATGCGAAGCGCCAATGAACATGGGTTGCAAGGCGACCATGCCAATCGGCACAAAATCGCGCGGCATTTCAATTGGCAGGTTGGGCGCAACGCCAGCGGCGCCCGCGAGCGCCAGAAAAGTCGAAGCGCCCGCCATGTAAACCGTGTAGCCATCGGCGGACGAGCCGGAAGCCGCGCGCGTGGCGATGCCGCCGCCGGCTCCCGGCTGGGTCACCACTATGCCCTGTTGTCCCCAAATCTGCCCAAGCTTTTCGGCGACAAAGCGCAATGTCACGTCGTTGGCGCTGCCGGGCGCCGAATCCACGATGAAGCGCACGGGCTTGTTCGGGAAATCGTTTGTTTGCGCGTTCGCGGCTGCGAGACCAGGAGCAAAAAACACGGCGCAGGCGGCGACAATTTTCATAAGCGAAGTCATTTGACCCTCCAGACTTTGCAATGTCGGCTCCAGTGAAAATCTACTCCGCCGCCTTGCTCCACGGCCGGTTCATCGACGGCGCGAGGCCGCGGATTTGCGGATAGACCTCCTTCGAAAACATCTCGATGTTTTTCACGGTCTTTTCATGGCTCAAAAATCCGCATTGCATCATCATCAGGAGGTGATCGAAGCCTCCGAGGAGATCATAGAGGCGGCGTATCTGTTTCACCACGCTGTCAGGGGTGCCCGCGATGACGACGCCCTGATCCTTCAGATATTCAAGCCCCTGCGCGCGGATCGCGTCGGTGCGCCCGGTAAAGGCTCCCTTGAGCCCCTGAATGTTGAATTCGACGCCGACATATCCCGGCGGATTGCGAAACTGCGGTTCGGCCTTGGTGCGCATATACCAGGCGATTTCGTCCGCGCCTTGCATCGCCTCCTCCTCGGTATCGGCGACGTAAACGAGCGGCATGAAGGCGAGGCCGCCCGGCAGGCCGTTGTCGGCATAATGTTCGCGGTAAAGGTCGAACAGCGCGCGCACCTTTGCGTGCGGCTGCAGGAAGGTCGCAAAAACATGCCCTTGCTCAGCGATGATCTTGATATTGTCGCGGTCGTTTGAGCCGGTGATCCAGATGCGCGGGCGCGGCTGCTGGTAGGGGCGCGGCCAGATGTTGATGTTGCGACGATGCCAGAAGCGGCCCTCGTAATTGAAATCGCCGTCATGCGTCGTCCACGCCCTCTTGACCATATCGACGCCCTCCCACAGGCGCTCGTTGGTCATGGTGGGATTGGTGTTGGCGGCGAAGATTTCATAGGTGACGCCGCGCACCATGCCGCATTCGACGCGTCCGCCGGAAATGCAGTCGATCATAGCCATTTCCTCGGCGATGCGGATGGGGTCGTCGCGGTTGGCGATGGAGTTGCCGAGGATGAGCAACCGCGCGCGCTTCGTCTGCCGCGCGAGGATCGCCATCGACAAGGGCGCGGCGACATCCATGCAGACGACGGACGAGCGGTGTTCGTTGACCATGAGCTCAAGGCCCATCTCGTCGGCGAGACAATATTCGTCGAGATATCGATTGTAGAGTTGATGACCGAGTTTCGGATCGAACAACCGGTTCGGCAAAGTCACGCGCATCGACGATATCTCGTCGTGCGGCGGGATATGCGGATAGGGCATCTCCGTGAAATAATAGCAATCCATGCGGCGCTCCTGCGGTTTTGCGATGCGCGTTAAGAGATGAAGGCCGTCAGTTCATTCAGGAAGGCGTCGGGCTGCTCGACATGCGGAAGGTGCCCGGCATCGGCAATGATCGACAATTTCGCGCCGGAAATCATCGCCGCGTAAGCCTTCGCATAATCCGTCGCCACGATCCCGTCGTCGGCGCCCCATATCAGCAACGTTTTGGCCGCGATGCGATGCAGACGATGAGCGAGCTTGGGATTGTGCATATAGGGCGACCAGCACAGCCGGGCGCAGGATTCGATGTTCCGCGCGATCACATAAAGCTCGTCGTCCGGCCGCTTCGACAGATCGCGCTTGCCATTCTCGCGGTCACGCCACTTGAGCGAAGCAACCTTGTCGGGATGCAAAGCCCAGATGTCCGCGATGTCGCGGTCGGTGGGCCCCCCGATCTTGACGCCATATGCGCCAACCATCGCGAGATGCGAGAACCGCGCATCGTTCTTCGTCGCCATTTCCGCCGCGATCCAACCGCCGAGCGAACAGCCGACGACGGGAATGTTGTCGAGGCCGAGCCTCGCCATGACGTCGAGATAGATATAGGCGACATCGTCCATATTGGTGATCCAGTCGGGTCTGTTCGAGCGTCCGAAGCCGGGCGGCCAGAACAGTATGACTTCGCGTGTCCGCGCAAGCCGCTCCAGAAACGGCGCCTCGACCTCCAATCCGTCTTCGCCGGGCAACAGGAGCAACGGCGCGCCCTTGCCGCGCCGCTCGATTTCAATTTTCACGTCGCCGATTTCGACAAAGTCTGATTTCACCGGCGTGGAGAGCGGACCGAGCATGCGCGTTTCCGGAATTCATTGCAGACAAGCCATAGCTAGCGGCAAGCCGCCGGCCTTGTCGAGCGCAATTCGCTGGCGGGGCGGGATCAGCCCCGCGTTTGTCGCCCGGCGTGTTGCGTCGCGCCAACACACGGCCCCATTCCCGCCATGGATTTCAACTTGTTGACGACGCGAATTGCATAGCCCAGGGACGCCGGCATCGCGTGGCGGCAGAAAGCGAGTTTGCGCACGTAAGTATCGACGCGCCACAGCGTCACGCTGCCGACGGGAAAGAATGCAACGTCGCCCGCGCGCAGGACGCGCGAGACGCCATTGGCGTCGGCGACAGCAACTTCCCCTTCCAGAATGTGCACGGTTTCATCGACCCCAAAGCGCCACTCGAACAGACCAGCGCCGCAGTCCCAAACCACAGTGACGGCGGCGCCGTCGCCGCTGCGGGAAATTTCCCCCATTCGCGCGCGCGGCGCGCCCTCGCGGACCCATGCGGGATTGATCGGCGCGTCCCGCAAGAGCACGTCTGCGGCCGCGATCGCGACGTATAGTGGAGTGGGCATGGCGGATTTCCTGGGAAATCGAGCTAAATCTTGCGACATTCTGTAGTCTGAGGGTCACCAAAAGCTGAATTTTCGCCGGTTAGACCGACATTTCGTCCAAAAAGCGATTGCCCGAAAGGCCGAGGCAGGGTCTATTGCGTTGCGTCACCACCCCTTGAAAGGCCTCTTGGATGAACTTTCAGGCACGTGAAAGCCGCGCGGTTCCCATGGCCGTTTCATTGGATGACGCGGAGCCTCTCGGGACCGCGCCGGACCCGGTTGCGGGCGTCTCCACACGCGCCGTTCTTGTCCTCCTCGCCTTTGCCGTCGTGGTTCCACTGCTCGGTTTTGCCAGCTATCTGATCTGGCGCGAGGCGCAGGCTGAACGCGCCCGTTACCAAGCCGAACTCAGCCAGACGGCGACGCAACTCAGCTTCGTCCTCGATCAACAATTTTCACTGCTTGTCACCTTGCTTGAGGGCATGGCCTCCTCGCCGGCTCTGGCCGAAGGAGCGTTCGCAAAATTTCACGCTCAGGCTGTTGGTTTGCGGGGTATTCCCGGCGTCAATATTTCCCTGCGGACAGCCGCGGGCAAAATGCTGGTCAACGCTCGGGCTGGTTTCGGCGCGCCGGAAGTCAACATAACCGCCGTGCTGGATCATGACGCAGAACTGCTCCGGACCCGGCACGCGGTCATGTCGAATGTCTTTCAAGGGGTAACCCGCGGGGGCTTTTCCTTTTCCGCCGCCTACCCGGTCGTTCAGAATGACGAAATCGCCTATATCCTTCAAGCCAATTTGCCGACAAGCCAGATGGCTTCCCTGCTGCGGGAATTTCATCTGTCCGAGGGCGCGGACGCATTCATCATCGACCGGAACAACGTTTTTGTCGCCGTTTCGAACGGACATGAAACAAAGACCGGCAAGAAATATTCGTATGGGGAAGCCCCTCCCGCCGGAGACGGAATTTTCCGCGGCGTGAATGCGGAGGGCGAAACCATTGTCGGCGTCATCGCGACAAGTCTGACGACTGGATGGAGAATTGGAGTCACCGCCCGCGAAGCGACGTTGCTCGCGCCCGCCAATCGCGCGCTTGGTGATCTCGCGGTGATGGGCTTGGCCTGTACGATGATAGGCCTGACGCTCGCATTTGTGATTGGGCGAAAGATTTCGTCCTCGATCCAGGCGCTGGCATTGGCCGGCGAGGCCTTGCAACGCAAAGAAATCGACGCGCCTGCGCCAACGCCGCTGCGCGAGGTCAACGTCGTCGCTCGCTCGTTGGCGGCGGCAAGCCGCCGCTTGCGAAACAGCGAAGCGCGATTGCGGGAGAGCGAAGCATGGTTGCAGGAAGCTCTTCTGGCCGGCCGCGCCTTCGCGTTCGATCTCGACATAGCCGCGGATTCGATTTCGATCAGCGGCAACGCGGAGCTGCTGGGACCGGGTCGCCTTCCGGTGATGCGGATCAGCGGCGCTGATTTTCGCTCCCGCATCCATCCCGCCGATTTGTCGCCGGCGATTTCCGCGATCATGAAATTGACGCCGTCCAAAACCGCCTATCAATCCCGACTGCGTTATCTTGGCCCGGACGGAGCCTATCTTTGGCTCAACATGCGCGGCAATGGACGTTTCGATTCCTCGGGTTCGCTGGTCCAGGTTGCCGGATTGGCCGTCGATGTTACCGCGAACGCCCGCGCGGAAGAGGCGCAAGCCAGGCTTGCCGCGATCGTCGAGAGTTCTCGGGACATGATCATCAGCGTCGCCCCCGGCGGCAGGATCCTGACATGGAACCGCGGCGCCGAGCGGATATTCGGCTATAGCGAAGAAGAGGCCGTAGGCCGCTCGCTCCAGATGCTTATTCCCAACGATTTCAACGATTTTCGAGATCTCGCCGATGCGATGGAACAGCGCGGCTCATTTCAAATCGAAACCATTCGTCAGACAAAGGATGGCCGACGCATCAATGTAAGAATTTCCGCCGGTAGTTTTACCTTGCCCGACGGCAGCCGCAGTTCGTCGGCAATCGTCACCGATATTACCGAACGCAAGCGGTTTGAAGAACGTCAACGAACGCTCATCAATGAGCTCAACCACAGGGTTAAAAACACGCTGGCGACGATTCAGTCGATCGCCGCGCACACCTTTCGCCAGCAGACCGATCGGGGCGCGCTTCACGCCTTCGTGGCGCGGCTCATGGCGCTTTCGGGCGCTCATAACGTGCTGACGAGATCGAACTGGGGAGGCGCTATGCTTGCCGAAATCGTCGATATAGCGATAGCCCCGCATCAGATGACAGGCGGCGCCCGGTTCCACTGCGCGGGACCGGCGGTGCATCTGCAACCGCGCGGCGCGCTGGCAATATCAATGGCGCTGCACGAGCTTTGTACAAATGCCGCCAAATATGGCGCGTTGTCCAACGACACGGGCAAAATCGACATCGGATGGAGGATAGTCGGCTCGGACGACTGCCCGCATGTGTTGTTCAGTTGGGTTGAACGGGACGGGCCTGCCGTCGTCGAGCCCGCGCAAGCCGGATTTGGGACGCGCCTGGTGCGTGCAACGCTTGCCGAAGACCTGGACGCCGACGTTCAACTCATTTTTGAAAACTCGGGACTCGTCTTTTCTTTCGACGCGCCGTTGCCCTGCGCCCCGGCGCATTCGCCCCAATCCAGCCCGTTGCGCGAGCCCGCGGCGTCATGACCGGAAACGCGCCAAAAAACGGTTTGCGCATATTGGTCGTTGAAGATGAAGTTCTGATTTCAATGATGCTTCAGGACATGCTCAGGGAACTCGGCCATACTTGTCCGCACGCGGTCGGCCGTTTCGAGGAGGCGCTCAAGCTCGCCCGGAGCGGCGATTTCGATCTGGCGATCCTCGACGTCAATATTCGCGGCCAATCCACCTATCCCGTCGCCGACATCATCGCGGAGCGCGGCGTGCCCTTCATTTTTGCGACCGGGTACGGGCTGACGGGAATAAACCCCGCCTATCAATCCACCCCGGTTTTGCAAAAGCCCTTTGACCTGCCTTCGCTCGCTCAAATGATCGCGACCGCGCGGTCCAGATCGCAATGAGCGGGGCGACGAGCCGACAGACCTATCTCTCCTTCAACGCGCGCGAGGCGACTTCGACCAGCGGCGAG
>JANYDZ010000104.1 GCA_025363375.1 Hyphomicrobiales bacterium | reverse complement strand
AATCTGGCGCACGGATTCAAGACCGGTGCGAAGGCCCAGGTTCTCATAGGCCATGCGACGATCCGGCAGATAGGACAATTCGGCCGTCGTCAACGTAAGCTCCTCGGCGAGCGGCACCGAAGACGAACCGATCTCAATCGCGACCTTGCGGAACGCGTGTTCGATCGACATGCCCGACTCCACGCAGATCAGCAACAGGTCGAGCGCGTCGGGAAACGAGCGGCGCATGGAAAATTGCCGCTTCTGGATGGTGTTCTTGAGGAAGATTTCCGGCAGCTTGATGCCGAGGTAGGCGCCAAAAACCGCCATGCCGATGCGCGCCAGCGGCGGGTAATCGGGCGGCGAAATGATGAATACATAGACGATCGTCAGCAGGAAGAGCCCGGTCGGCATGACAAGGCGCCCGACGAGGAACGTGTCTTCGGCGCGCTTGCCGCGATAGCCGGCCTGGGCAAGCTGCAATTTAGCCTGTTCCGTGCCGAGCCAGCTCGAGAGGTTAAAATTGTCGACGACGCCCTTGAGGAACGCGGTCGAGTCCTGCCGCAGCGAGGCCTTGGACTGCTTGGCGTTCATTTTTTCGCGTTCGCGCTGGCGGATGCGGTCGCGTTCCACGGAAACAGCCTTCATGCGCTTGCCGAGCGTGTCGGACTCGAGCAGCGGCATGGTGACGGTCAGCACCGTCGCGATCGCGGCGATCGCGATCAGAATGCTGAACACGAACTGCGGGTCGTTGATCTTCTCGGAGATTAAGTCGAACATCGCGGCCGGCCCTACATGTCAAAGTTGATCATCTTCTTCATCGACATGATTCCGATGAACATCCAGAATCCCGCCACCGCCATCACCATCCGGCCCGTCGATGTGATCCACAGGAGTTCGATGTAACGCGGGCTCGAAAGATAGAGAAGCAAGGTGACGATGAACGGCAACGCGCCGATGATGCCCGCCGAAGCCTTGGCTTCGCTCGACATCGCCGTCACCTTCATCTGCATCTTCTTGCGCTCGCGCAACACGCGCGAGAGATTGCCAAGCGCCTCGGAGAGGTTGCCGCCGGCTTTTTGCTGAATATTGATCACAATCGAAAAGAAGTTGGTTTCCGTCACGGGCACGCGTTCGGCCATGCGCTCGCAGCCTTCGGCGATCGACAGGCCCATGGTCGTCGCCTCGACGATCTGGCGGAATTCACCGCGCACCGGCTCCACGGCTTCGCTCGCTATGATGCGCACGCAGTCGCCGAGCGGCAGACCCGCCTTGATGCCGCGGATGATCACGTCCACCGCGTTGGGAAACTCCTTGATGAACTTGTTGATGCGGCGCTTCTTGAGAAAGCCCAGCAGCCAGTTCGAGGCTCCGAACGCGCCGACGAAAATCCCGGGAATTACATACAGGATGTTGCCGGAGATCAACAGAACCGCCACCCCGAACCCGAGGCCGAGCGCCGCCGAGATCATCATGAACTTGCTTTTCGACCATGAGAGGCCGGCCTGGCTGATCTTGGTCTCGAGCGTGAGCTTCTTGGACTTCGCCTTGTTGTCGATTTCCTTGAGGCTTTCGGCGACCTGCTTGCGCCGCGCCGCCGGGTCGGCCGCGCGGTCCACGACGCGTTTGCTGGCGACAGCCGTGCTGTTGAACGCCGCCTGGCGCTTTTCCGCGCGCGCGTCGCCCGACATGTAGGGATAGACGAAAACGTAGAAAACGCCGCCGGCCGCGACCATGGCGAGCGCCACGAACAGCAGCGATTCCATATCCATCATTTGGCTCCGTCGCGGGCGCTCATGGTCTACCCCTTGCCTTTGCCGACGCGGTCTTCGGAAGCGTCGAGCGCGGCGGCCAGCCGCTCTTCTTCGCCATAGTAACGGGCCCGCTCCCAGAAGCGCGGGCGCCCGATTCCAGTCGAGCGGTGCCGTCCAATGAGCTTGCCTTTCTCGTCTTCTCCCACGATCTCGTAAACAAAAAGGTCTTGAGTTATGACGACGTCGCCCTCAAGCCCGAGAACCTCGGTGATGTGGGTGATGCGGCGGGAGCCGTCGCGCAGGCGGGCGGCCTGAATGATCACGTCCACCGACGACACGATCATGTCGCGGATGGTTTTCGACGGCAGGGAGAAGCCGCCCATCGTGATCATGGATTCCAGACGGCCGAGCGCCTCGCGCGGCGAGTTGGCGTGCAGCGTGCCCATCGAGCCGTCGTGGCCGGTGTTCATCGCCTGCAGAAGATCGAACGCCTCGGGTCCGCGCACTTCGCCCACGATGATGCGTTCGGGACGCATGCGCAGGCAGTTCTTGACGAGGTCGCGCATGGTGATCGCGCCGGTGCCCTCGAGGTTGGGCGGGCGCGTTTCGAGGCGCACCACGTGCTCCTGCTGGAGTTGAAGCTCGGCGGCGTCCTCGCAGGTGATGACGCGTTCGTCTTGGTCGATGTAGTTCGTCAAACAATTCAGCAGCGTGGTCTTGCCGGAACCCGTGCCGCCGGAGATCAGGACGTTGCAACGAACCCGCCCGATGATCTTCAGAATTTCGCCGCCCTCGATGGATATCGCGCCGAACTTGACGAGCTGGTCGAGGGTGAGCTTGTCCTTTTTGAACTTGCGGATGGTCAGGGCCGGGCCGTCAAGGGCGAGCGGCGGCGCGATGACGTTGACGCGCGATCCGTCGGCGAGGCGCGCATCGCAGATGGGCGAGCTTTCATCGACGCGCCGTCCGACCTGGCTGACGATGCGCTGACAGATGTTCATCAACTGCGCGTTGTCGCGGAAGCGGATGTTCGTCAGCTGGATCTTGCCGGCGACTTCGATGAAGGTCCGGGTCGCGCCATTGACCATGATGTCGGCGATGTCGTCGCGGGCGAGCAGCGGCT
>JANYDZ010000099.1 GCA_025363375.1 Hyphomicrobiales bacterium | reverse complement strand
GCGAATTCAGGATGCCGCATGGCAGCGCCGGCGTAATTCAGCAATTTTTCGGCAACCAGATAGTCGAACGCGTCCTTAAGGCCGTAACGCGAATTTATGCCCTTGGCGGCCTCGACTTGCTCGATCCAGATTTCCTGTGGTTTCCGCGTCGTCATGGTGTCCTCCGGTGATCGCGCTTCATCCCACAAAACCGCAAGGCCGCCAAGAAGTCGGACCTCACAACCATCCCTGCGCGCCAAAGGCAGCGAGATCAATGCCGGGCGGAGCGTACCATCCGCCCGCGCCGTACCGGGCGCCAAGCCTTTGCGCGACTTCCTTGTTGCCATAGGGAATTCGCAACGGCGTATTGTGTCCAGAAGTTTGTTCGGAAGGCATTGCAGATTTTTGCGCATTGGTAGGTCTGACGGTTTTGGCCTTGCGCGCCCGCTTCGTGGGAGCAGCGCATTTTTTGGTGTCGGCAAGCGGTTGCTTGCCGGGCGCCTTGTTGCGGCCCCTGCCCCGCCCGGCGTTCACGCTTGCGTCAATCCAGGCTGACATGGTCTTCGCGCAGAGACTGGCCGCGTCGGGAATGGCGACTGTCTTTTCACGCGCGATGTTCTCGGCGAACAGGACCTGCGCTGGACTGGGCGCCCTTGAATCCTGATTTCCCGTCGTTTCCCTAATGGCCTTCTTCGGCGCGTGCAGCTGGAGAAATGCGCGGCAGATCGAACCAGAATTCAAATAGCCATGTGGCGGCTTGATCCGCTTCTGGCGCGCGATGTTTTCGGCAAAGCGCTTCATGGCGGGCGTCGGTGGCCGCTCGCCACCGCCAAATCCCGAACCTGACGCAGGCGACCCTCCGATGGGCGAGCCCTCCTTCAATTTCCCGATGATGCGCTGCGCGACTTCGCAAACGGCGTCGATGGCGCCGACCATCTCCTGCTTTCCAACGACGACATGGTCGAGCAGGCATTCCAGCCGCGCGGTCACGCCAGGATCGACTAGCGCCGGGTCCGCCTGTTTGAGCACGCCAAACAATTTCAGTCCCGTGTCCGTGGGAACGATGTTCTTCCCTTGAGCGACCAGAAAATTCTGTCGCTTCAGCCCGCCAATGATTTCGGCGCGGGTCGCCGGCGTGCCGATGCCCTTGGCGTCCTTCAAACGCTCGCGCAAGGTTTCGTCATCGACGAAACGCCAGGCGTTCTGCATAGCCTCGATGAGAGTCCCTTCATTGTAGCGCGGCGGGGGCCGTGTTTCCTTGTCTTCAATTTCTGGATTTTGCAGTTGCGCCGGTTCGCCGTTGCGCATCGCCGGGAGCAATTGCGCGTCTTCGCCCTTTTCCTCGGCCGGCTGCCATTCCGGAAATGCGGCGCGCCAGCCGAGCTCGATGGGTTGACGACCGGTCGCCTTGAAAGGGAAGCCACGCACATTGAGAGTGACAGTGGTTTGACGATAACGAAAGTCTGGCATCAAGGCGGCGAGGTAAGCGCGGGCGATCACGTCGAACAGTTTTTTCTCGTCGAGCGAAAGGCGCGGCCACGCCTCTCGCAAGCACTCGATCATGTTGACGTTGTGGATCACGGCGTGATGGCTCGCGCCCGCCAGCCCCTTGTCGTGGAAAGCGCCGCTCGCGCCTTTGCGGATCACGGGCGGCGTCGGCACCGGGATTGCCTTAAATGATTGCTCCACCTGCAATCCCGCCACAATTTTTGGCGCGTCCGCGATCAAGCTCTCCGGGAGGTGGCGCACTTCGGCGCGGGGGTAGGTGATGATCTTCTTGCCCTGTCCGTCATAAAGCTCCTGGGCGACTTCCAGCGTCTTTGCGGCGGACCAGCCGAAACGAGAGGCGCAGAGTTTTTGCAATGACGGGAGATCGTGCAGTCTCGGCGGCCCCTGCCGTTCGTCCTCGACGCGAACGCCCAGCGGCCCTTCAAAATTTTGCGCGGCGGCGACGACAGTTTCCGCAATCTCTCGGCGAAGGATCCTATCCTGTGGCGCGTGCCGCGTCTGAAACTCGCCACCGGCGACTTTCGCCGTGGCGATGATCTCGAAATAGGTGACGGGTACAAAATCGCGGATTTCCAGTTCGCGCTTGCACACGATCGCCAGCGTCGGCGTCTTCACTCGGCCGACACCGATGACGCCGCGAGCCCCCTGCCCCAGGATCACTGTCGCCGTGCGGGTCAGCGACAGATTGTAGATTTGGTCCGCCTGCCGGCGCGCGACGGCGGCGGCGTAGAGGTTGGCGTATTCGGAGTTTGGCCTCGCCCGACCGAAGGTGTCGCGAATCGTCTGCGAATCTTGCGCCGTGAACAGAACCCGCATGACCCGGCCGCGAAACTTGTAATGGTCGAGAATCTCTTGGCCGATCAGCTGACCTTCGCGATCGCAATCGGTGGCGAGCCAGACGCATCTGGCGCTGCGCAGCGCCTCGCGAATTGCCTTGAGCTTGCCTGCCTTGTTGCCGCCCTCGGCGGGCCGCGTGCCGTAAAGCCCTTCCGGGCGCAAGAGGATCGGTGACCAGTGCTTCCACGCGGGCTCGACCTCCTCGGGTTCGAGCAGGTCGAGCAAATGACCTTCGGCCGGAAGAATGTCGCCGTAGCGGGATCCTACAGCTATGCGGACATCCTTTGCCTGACTGGTTTTTTCGGTGATGACGATCTGGTCGATCAAGATGCTCACGATGCGATGAACCATTTAAACCAATTGGAACATAAAGTGAACATGCATGACGCGCAAGCCATCCCTACTGGAATTTTCCCGGACCGGGAGTG
>JANYDZ010000095.1 GCA_025363375.1 Hyphomicrobiales bacterium | reverse complement strand
CCGCTGGTGCAGGCCGGCAAAATCCGCGCCTACGCCGTGACGGCGAAGAAACGGCTCGACGCCGCGCCGGAGATCCCCACGGTGGATGAAGCGGGCTTGCCGGGCTTCCATGTCGGCGTCTGGAACGCCATGTGGGCGCCGAAAGGCACTCCGAAGCCGATCATCGCCAAATTCAACGACGCCATCGTCAAGGCCATGAACGACGCGCCGCTGCGTCAGCGCATTGTCTCCATGGGCCTCGACATGCCGCCCGCCGATCAGTTGACGCCGGAGTTTCTCGGCGCTTACCAGAAGTCCGAAGCGGAGCTTTGGTGGCCGATCACCAAGCGCGCGCTCGCGGAGCCCGCGAAATAGCGAGAATCACGCTCCGAAATCCTCGCGCTTCCACGCGTTGCGGTGGCGCGCGCTCACGCCGCGCAATTCATCCACGCTCTTGCAGCCGAGTTGTCCGAGCGAGGCGCGCAAATCCTCGATGTAAATATTCATGAGATGGCGCGGACCGCGCGCGCCGAGCGCGCCGAGACTCCACAGGAACGATTTTCCCGCGAAGGCCGCGTCCGCGCCAACCGCGATTGCCCGCGCCGCGTCGACGCCCGAGCGCATGCCGCTGTCGAAAATGATCGTCGCCTTGTTTCCGACGGCGGCGCGCAGCGCCGGCACGGCGTCGATGGAGGCCGGCAGCGCGTCGATCTGACGTCCGCCGTGATTGGTGGCGAACAGGCCATCCACGCCCAGCGACACCGCGCGCTCCGCGTCGGCGGGATGCAGCACGCCCTTGAGGATGAGCGGCCCCTTCCAGCGCTCGCGATATTTCGCGATCTCCTCCCAGGTAAAGGCGCCGCCCTGCTCATGCCGGATGAATGCAGCCGATTCCTCCAACGACGTGTTGGCGGGCATATAGGGATTGAGCGAGACAAAGCGGGGGATGCCGCTGGTGCGCAGCGCCATGAGCCAGGCCGGCGCCATGAGCGCGCCGAGCCGCAGGCGCATGGTGAGCTTGAATGGATTGACAATGCCGCTTCTCACCTCGCGCGGGCGAATGGTGCGCGCCGGCGTATCGATCGTCAGCACCAGCGCATGCGCGCCGCAAGCCTGCGCGCGGCGCACGAGGTCGAAGCCGATCTTGTGGTCGTTGCGGGCGAAGCGATACAGCTGAAACCACAGCACGTCGGGCGCAAGCGCCGCCCCCTGCTCGACGGTGATGCCCGAGAGCACGCCAAGCGTATACGGCAGGCGCGCGGCCTGCGCGGCTTTGGCCAGATGGGTTTCCGCGCCGGGGAACGCGGTGCCGGGACCGCCGATGGGCGCGACGCCGATGGGCGCGGCATAAGGCCGGCCAAACAGCGTCGTGTCGGCGGGCGGCGGCGCGACGACCTTGCCGTAGCGCGGCACCAGTTCGACCGCGTCGAGCGCGTCCCAGTTGCGCTTGATGCCGAGGTCGGCGCCCGCGCCGCCATCCATATATTCAAAGGCGAAATTGGGCATGCGCTTTCGGGCGCGGCCGCGAAGGTCAAACGCCGTTGGCAATTGGCGCATCAGCGCAAGCGCTGCTTCGGCCTCGCGCGCGGAGAGCGTTTGCGCGGACGCGGTCTGTCTTTGGTCGTCCATGTTCCCCCGATGGGTTGGTCCGGCAGGGCCGTTGCATGCCGCAAGCGATAACCTGCGCGGCCGCGCTTGGCGAGAGCCGTGATCGAGAGCCGGGACAGGTCGAGAGCCAGGAGGGGCGGTCAAGACGGGCTGCCAGGACGGGCTGCCAGGACGGGCTGTCAAGACGGGCTTGGCAGATGCTCCGGTCTCTGCGACATTTCGTTTTAATCAAACGCGGGTGGCGCGGCCACGCGACAGGGGGCATTGATGAGGAAGCCGCGTATCGCCGCGATAGCTTTGACGGCGCTGACGGGATTGTTCGCCAGCGGCGCCGGCGCCGTCGATCATCCCGACCTGTTCGTCGCGTGGTCGCCGGATTTTCCGGACAACGGCCTGTTGTCCGCCGACAATGCTTCTTCGGGCAAGGGCGTGCGCGGCGATTGGGAATGCGGCGGCAGGAACATCACGCCGGCGATTGCATGGTCGGGCGCGCCCGCCGACACGAAAAGCTTCGCCATCCTGATGGACGATCCAGACGCGGCCATGGGGCGCGGCGCCATGGGCCTCAGCGGCAATCACTGGATCGTTTACGGCGTTCCCGCGAGCGCCAAAGGCCTGGCGCGCGGCGCGAAGGAAGGCTTTGTTGGCGGCGATTCCGCCCGCGACAAGCTCCCCTATCACGGCGCCTGCGCGGAACCCGGCGCCAAGGCGCATCATTTTCTGTTCTACGTCTTCGCGCTGACCATCGGCCCCGACGAATTGCCGCCCGGCCTCCTCAAGGCTGGGCTGCAGCTGCGCGAAG
>JANYDZ010000046.1 GCA_025363375.1 Hyphomicrobiales bacterium | reverse complement strand
CGCCGCCGCCACCGCTGCCGCCGCCGCCACTCCCGCCACCGGCGGTCGCCGTTGACGTATCGACTTCAAGAACCCGGGCGACCTGAGCGCCTTTTTGTCCCTGACTGACCTGAACTTTGAGCTTTGCTCCCGGGGGAACGGTTTCATAGCCCGCCGATTGCAATGCGCCGATATGCAGGAACGCATCGCCCGCGCCATTGGCAAGTTCGACGAAGCCGAAACCCTTGTCGCCCTTGAACCACTTCACCGTGGCGTCGACGGGCACGACGGGAGCTCCCGAAGGAGAAGAATCGGGCGCGCCGCCAAAGCCGCCGCCGAAAGGCGCGCGGGGTGGGCGGGCCGCCGGTCGACTGTCGAAATTCATCGGTGGTTCATCGTCGTCAAATCCGCGTCTGCGCGGCCGAAAATCCTTACCCTTGCTCATGTGCCTTGCCCGTCTCCGCCGACTAAATCCCAACCGCCAGCTTTCGCGCTTCAGTCAGAAACGCAAATAGCGGGCGGAGCCGCGCCCCGTCCGTCAATCAGTCCTGATATCGAGCCGCTATTGGCTGCAACAAGAATCCGCCGTCCGTGTGTCCGCACGTTAACATAACAGCATTTCACCACAATTGGCTATCGAAATTATTGCAACGAAAGAAAATCCGGGGCGCGTGTCCAAAAGGCGGCGTGAGGGTGCTTTGTGTACGATCCGCGCCTGGAAGCCCCGGTCAATATTATTGCATCTGTGATTCGCATAATCAATATTATGGAACTTATATAGCTGGTTCGTTTGCCACCAAAAGACGCTAATTTCCTTTTTAATTCAGCCTTATATATCAATCTCATAATATTTGACTTAAATCTCAACCCGCATCCCGTCATAGGCGGGCTCAACATTTTCAGGGAGCGATTTGCACAATTCCGCGTAGTCGAGTTCATTACTGAGATTGGTCAAGATGGCTCGGCGCGGCCGCAATTGGAGGATCAGGTCCAGCGTCTCGGGCACTGACAAATGCGTGGGATGGGAAGTGTAGCGCAACGCATCGACAATCCAGAGATCGAGATTTTCAAGGAAGCGCCAACTGCCGGTCGGAATCCGCGCGAGGTCCGGCGTATAGGCCACATTGCCAAACCGGAAACCGAGCGATTCTATATCGCCGTGATCGAGAGCAAACGGCAGGAATTCGATGGCTCCGCCATGTCCATTGACGCTCGCGGCTTTGCCATGTTCCAGCCTGTGTTCGCGCGCCAGCGGCGCATAGTTCGAGCCTGGCAAGGTCTCGAACACGTAACGAAATCCCTGCCGCATGACCGCCGAAGTCGGCGCGTCCATGTGAACGTCGATCAGCGCGTCCATTTGCGCGACCATCGGTCGAATGTCGTCGATGCCGTGAATATGATCGGCGTGCGGATGGGTGAGCAATATCGCGTCGAGGCGCGCGACGTTGCTCGCCAGCAGCTGCTCGCGCAGGTCCGGCGAAGTATCGACGAGCGCCCTGGTGACGCCGGCCTCGTCGGCCTGCTCCACCAATATGGAACAGCGCCTGCGCCGGTTGCGCGGATTGGCGGGATCGCAGGCGCCCCAGCCCTGGGCGACGCGCGGCACGCCGGCGGACGAACCACAGCCGAGGATGCTCAAAGTCCGGGTCATGCAGACACTGACGGCATTTTCGAGAACAGTTTCAGCACGTTACCGGTGGTTATTTCGGCGATTTGCGAGATCGAAACCCCCTTGAGCAAAGCCAGAACCGCTGCTGTATCCGCCACAAAAGCGGGCTCATTTCGCTTGCCGCGATGGGGGATCGGGGCCAAAAACGGCGCGTCTGTTTCAACGAGAAGGCGATCCAGCGGCACGTCGCGCGCGATGTCGCGCAAATCCTGCGCGTTTTTGAAAGTGACGACGCCTGAAAAGGAAACGTACAGGCCAAGTTCAAGTCCTGCTTCAGCCAAAGCTCGGCTGGAGGTGAAGCAGTGGAGCAGGGCCTTGAAAGCGCCCTTCCCCATTTCATCGCGCAAAACGCGCTCCATATCGGCGTCGCAGTCGCGCGCGTGAATCACCAGCGGCAGGCCGGTTTGTCGCGCCGCGTCAATATGTTGGCGGAAGACTTTTTCAGCGATGACGCGCGGGCTCTTGTCATAGTGATAGTCAAGTCCGGCTTCGCCGATCGCGATACAGCGGGGATGGCTGGCGAGCTCGACGATTCGCGCGGTGGAAATGTCGGGTTCCTCGTGCGCGCGATGGGGATGCGTGCCGACGGTGAACCACACATTGTCGAAGCGTTCGGCGATCGATCTATAGGATTCGTAACGAGAAATATGCGTTGAGATGGTGATCATGCGGCCGACGCCGGCCGCGCCGGCGCGGGCGATCACCGCGTCGAGTTCCGGCGCGAATTCAGGGAAATCGAGGTGGCAATGGGAATCGATCAGCATCGGATTCAGCGGGGCGCAGCCCCCTCCTCCGCGTCGATGTAGCGCGGAAATATCGGCGTCGGCGCGGGAAGCTCCCTGCGCGAATCCCTGCGCAATTCGTCAATGCCTCGCGCGGATGCATGCGCGAACGCGCGCGCGTCGACGCGCGCGCCAAGAAGATCCAGCAGTTTGCCCGCCGCGCCCGGGATGAAAGGCTGGCTCATGATCGCCACGATCCGCAGCGTTTCCGCCGTCACGCAAAGCACGGTGTCGCGACGCGTCGGATCGGTCTTGGTCAGCCGCCAGGGTTCCTCGCTGGCGAAGTAGCGATTGGCGTCGGCGACGACCTTCCATATGTCGCCCAGAATCGTGTGCAACATGAAATCGCCCATCGCGGCCCGGGCTTTCCCGACCAGCGCGTTCGCCTCCGCCAGCATGGCCTCGTCGGCGGGCGTGAAGGCGCCGGGCGACGGCATAAGGGCGCCGCAATTCTTCGCGATCATCGACAACGAGCGCTGCGCGAGATTGCCCAGATCATTGGCGAGATCGGCGTTGATCCG
>JANYDZ010000036.1 GCA_025363375.1 Hyphomicrobiales bacterium | reverse complement strand
CAGCTTGTCGGCGTCGAGCATCCGCAAAAATTCGTGCCACACTTTCGACGCCGGCGGCACGATATAGGGCGGAATTTTCAGCAATCCCGGCCCCCATTCCCAGCCGGCGAGAAACACGACAAGCAGCGCGAGGCTGCCGATCGTCATGTTGCGGAGCGCGGGATCGAAGGCGTCTTTCATCATCATCGGGACCACAAGCCGCTCATTGCAGGAAAGCGTTGGTGTAGAGATCCTTCACGGGAGACTTCGTCTGGATGATGCCTTCCTTCAAATAAAAATCCTGCAATTCGCTCATGCGCTGTTCATCGAACTCGCCGAGCGTTTTCTGGCCGGGATAGACGTAGGTGTTGTAGCCCTTGAGAATCGCGGCGATGTCGGCCTCCTTGCCCGCGTGTTCGGGCATGGCCTTGACGTAGTCGGCGGCGGCGGACACCGGATCGTCCATCACGGCCTTCATGCCCTTCAGCGTCGCGCGCACGAGTTTGCGCAACAATTCCGGATTCTTCTGGATCGTCTCGTCCGACGCGACGATCGCCTGCGCCATGCTCTTGAACAGCGTGTCGGACGGGATCAATTCGGTTTTGATCGCCGGATTCTCCTTCGCGGCGTAGAACGTCCATTCAGGCACGGCGGCCATGGCGTCGGCCTGACCGGCGGCGAAAAGCTTCCACACATTGACGGGCCCGGCGGCCTGTCCGTTGATGTCGTCCTTCTTCAGGCCCTGCGTCGCCAGCATGCCGAGCAAGGCGAAATAAGTCGTGTCCTGGAACGCCAGCGTGGTGACGGTTTTGCCTTTCAGATCCTTGACGCCGTTCGCAACCTTGTCCTTGTTGACAACCAGCTGCATCAGCGAACGCCCGCCCAGCAGCGCGACCGCTTTCACCGGCACGCCGTTGGCGCGCACGAGGATGGGCGTGTCGCCGATGGCGCCGCCGACGACGGCGTTGCCCGCGCCGACCATTTTCGCGACATCGACGCCGCCGCGCGCCACCTGGAAATTAACGTTGAGTCCTTCGGCGGCGAAATAGCCGCGTTGCTTGGCCACCATCCACGGCGTGAAGGCGGGCAGCGACGGCGGCGCGGGAAGCAGGTACGTCACATCCTGCAATTGCGCCCGCGCGGGAGCGGCGGCGAAGGCAGCGGCGGACGCGGCCAGCGCGAGGCCGAGAAATTGACGACGAAGTTGCATGCGCCTCTCCTGTGAATCTCGTGATCAGTTCAGGGTTTCATCGATGTGGAGCAGCTCCATCAGCCGCGCCACGTAGGGCCCGATGGACGGGCTCTTGCGCCGCTCCATGGGGTTTTCGCGGTTGGGAATATCGACCTTGATTTCCTCGATCACGCGGCCGGGCCGCTGGCTCATGACGAGCACGCGGTTCGAGAGGGCTATGGCCTCGACGAGATCGTGGGTGACAAACAGCGCGGTCTTGCCGGTTTCCGCCAACGTGCGCGCGAGGTCTTGCTGCAGCACCATTTTGGTTTGCGCGTCGAGCGCCGAGAAAGGTTCGTCGAGCAGCAGGACCGCGGGATCGACGGCAAGCGTGCGCGCGAGCGCCGCGCGCTGGCGCATGCCGCCGGAAAGTTGATGCGGGTAATGTTCGGCGAAATTCGGCAACCGGCACTTGGCGAGCAGATTGAGCGCTATGGCGCGTCGTTCACTCGCGGGGCGGCCGCGGATTTCAAGGCCGAATTCGACGTTTTCCCTGATGTTGCGCCACGGCAGCAACAGGTCTTTTTGCAGCATGAAGGCGACGTGTTCGTTGGGGCCGGTGACTTTCTCGCCGTCGACGAGCACCTCGCCGTCGCTGGCGGGGTCCAGGCCTGAACCCATGTTGAGGAGCGTGCTTTTGCCGCAGCCAGAAGGGCCGATCAGCGAGACGACTTCGCCGTCGGCGACGGAGAAGGTGAGGTTCTGGACAGCGACAATGGGAGCCGCGTTCTTCTTCACCGAGGCGAAGCGCTTGGCGACGTTGCGGCATTCCAGACGAATGGCGGGCATGTCAGCGCCTCGCTCGGGGCGCGTCGCTCGCCTGCAATTGCGAACCATCAAGCGACACGGCCGCCCACCTCGCTCAAGGCGGCCAGTTGCCGCACGGCCTCGTTGCGCAGCACGCGCCGCAACCGCGCCAGCCCGGTGTCGTGCGAATACAGACTCTCGTGCTTGTTGGCGTCCGGATCGCATTGTTCAAGCATCACGCGGTCCTGCTCCAGCACGCGCCAGTGCCGCGCCTCCAGCCTGTTCTTGTAGAGGAAGCGCCATGTGTCGCGCTCCCAGCCGGAGACTTTTCGGCAGCGCCAATGCACCGCGAGGCACTTGTTGTCGCCGATGGGCGTGTACATGCCGATGATGTGAAAATTGCCGCCCGGGCCGCCGGTTTTTGGATAGGGAATTTCCAGCCGCAACCACAGCGCGGCTGTGTTCCCGTATTCCGTCCAGTCGAAATTCACGTTGCGCTGGTTCGCTTTCTCGAAGACGAAACCCGCCGCCGTGTCGCGGATGCGGAACTCCGCCTGCGTGTCGCCGAACGACATGGAATGCGACTGCTTGTGCAGAAAGGTCCCGTGCATGGGGTCCATCACATTGTCGATGACATAGCGATAGTCGCAGTTCCATTCGGCGTAACAGGGAAAGGAACTGAATTCCGGCGACGTAAGCTCCTCGGGCAATTCGAGCGCGGGCGTCTCGGCCAGCGTGTCGTCGCCGACAAAAGCGAAGATCAGTCCATTGCGCTCCAGCACGGGAAAGACTTTGGTGGCTTTTGCGCCTTCGAGCTTGCCGCCGGGCGCGCCAGGCACGCTGACGGCGACGCCGTTTTTGTCCACCTGCACGCCGTGATAACCGCAGGCGATTCGATCGCCCATGAGAATTCCGCAGGAAAGCGGCACGCCTCGATGGGGACAGCGGTCTTCGAGCGCGTGCAGGGCGCCGCTCGATTCGCGCCAGAAAACGATGCGATAGCCGCAACGACGCAACGACACCGGCTTGTCGGCGACAAATTGCGAAGGGCAGATGGCGTACCATTGATTGCGCAATCCGTTGACGAGCAGCGCTTCAATCTCGGCGTCGGTGGGCTTGCTCATGAAAGAAATCCCGCTGCTTTCACGCGCCGAGGCGTTTCATTTCCTGTTCAAAAAGATCCGGCGTCCAGAGCATCCCGTTGGGCGACGGCGTCCTGCCGTCGTTCAACGCCGCGCAGAGCCCCGGCAGATCGTGAACGCCCGCGGCATAGGCTTGCTCGATGGAGTCGCCGAGCAGGTTTTCGTAATCCGAAGGAACGCGGTCACGCGTCTGATGTTCGACCAGATATCTTTCGTTCATCGCCGCCTCCGAAGGCAATGAATTATGTTTCAT
>JANYDZ010000686.1 GCA_025363375.1 Hyphomicrobiales bacterium | reverse complement strand
GTCGCCGGCGACAAATTGCGCCTGGGGCGCGCATTGCGACAGGTAACGGAACCGCGCGGCGTCGCGCGCCAGCTGGATGACCAGCGGATCGATTTCGAAATAGGTGACCGGCTCGTCCGGTCGCATATGACAGGCCAGCGCGCCGACGCCGAGGCCGATCAACGCCGCGTGGCCGATGCGCCCGTGTGTCCCACGCGCCGCCTTGATCGCATCGCCGAGCGGCCCTTGCGGCGCATAGTATGTCGCCGGCAGCGGCTTTCCCGAAACGGGCGACCCGTCCAGGTTGCGAATTCTGACGGCGCCATGGACCGTCGTGCCGTGCACCAGCGTGCGGAATTGCCCGTCGCGCTCGTCCTCCACCCGGAGCACGCCAAAAAACGAGCGGAAGGATTCGCGTTTGGCGATCATGCCCTGCATCAGGAAAACGCTCAGCGTCGCGGAGAGGGCGAGAATCGCAACACGGCCGGGCGCGCGCCAGTTGAGCAGGATCGCGGCGCCTACGCCGACGGCGAGAATGGGCGGCGCGAGATCAGGCGACAGGCTGGTTGAAAGCAGCCAGGACGCGATCGGCAATCCGAGCGCCCCGCCGGAAACTTTCGCAATTTCGCGGGAATTGAGCGCGCGGATTTCCGGCAACGCTCCGGGCCGGCAGAACAGGGCGGCCGCGGCGAGGACGGGATATTCGACGACGCTGGAGAACAGCCAGGGCGCCGCCAGCCCCGCGAACAATCCGCCCAGCGCGCCGCCGAGCGACATGGCGGCGTAAAACAGGGTCAGGTCCTGCGCGTCCGGGCGACGCCGGTAAAGCGCGGCGTGGCAGACCAGCGCGTTGATGAAGAACAGCGCCAGATGGCACAGAAGGCCGATGACGAGAGCCGAGAAAACCCCGACGCATCCCGCCATCATGACAATGGCCAGCACCCATGGTTGCAGCAGGGCGGACAGTGCGGCCACGGCGAACGACCCGGCGCGGAACGTCATCACAAAGCTCAGAAGGTAAAGCCCGAGCGGGATCACCCAGAGCAGCGGCGCCGCGGCGATGTCGGTCGAAATATGCGCGGTGACGGACACCAGCAAAGCCGAGGGCACGAAGGCCAGAGCCACCCAGGACAATCCATCCGTCAGGCTCGCGGGCGCGGCTTTTCCCGCAATGCGCGCCGGCTCGGGCGCAAAACCGCCGCGCCCGAACACGCTCAGCGCGCACAGCGCCATCAAGCCCGCGAGCGCCGCGTATCCGAGCGTCCAGGCGCGGCTCTGCGCGGCAAGGCCCAGCAAGGGTTCGACGACGAGGGGATAGGCGATGAGCGCCGCGAAAGAGCCGATGTTCGAGGCGCCGTAGAGGAAATAGGGATCGCGCGCCCGGCCGTGCCCGGAGCGCGCGAACCACGCCTGCAACAAAGGCCCCTGGGCGGAAAGCGCGAAAAACGGCAAGCCGACGGACATGGCGAAGACGCCGATCAGCCACAATGTTGGATCGCCCTGCGTTGGCGGCGCCAGCCCCTCGCGCAAGCCGACCGGCAGGAACAGGAACCCGGCGGCCAGCACGCAGACATGCAGGACCGCGCCGCGACGCGGCTCCATCCAGCGCGTGAGAACATGCGTGTAGCAATAACCCGCGAACATCACGCCCTGGAAAAACACCATCGCGACGGACCAGACCGAGGGCGAACCACCGAGCGCCGGCAAGGTCGTCTTCGTGAACATGGGCTCAAGCGCAAACAGCAACAGCGCCGAGGCGAAGATGGTCAGGGCAAACAGCGGCAACGCGAGTTGGCGCAAACCGACGGTTTCGGCTTTCACTGCGGACGTGAGGTCGGTCAGCGACATCGGGGCTCCCGCCATCATCGGTGGCCGGCCACCGTAGAGACAGCGCCTTTACGGGGGATTAAAAATTGGCCAAAAGCGTTTCGATCTCTAATATGAGGTTCGAAAAGGGCGCGATCCGCGCCGCCTTGTTCCAGGGAACCCGTTCATGTCCACTCCCGTCGCCAAGACTTCCGCAGACACGAAGACATCGACCTTTGCGCCCAGCAAGCTGCCGCCGGAAATGATCATTTTCGCCGGTTGTCTGATCGCGATCCTGACCTTCGGGCCGCGCTCGGCGATCGGCATTTTTCAGCTGCCCATCCTGCAGGAGCGCGGCTGGGGCAGCGATATCTTCTCCTTCGCCATGGCGATGCAATATCTGCTGTGGGGCGTCGGCCAGCCGTTCGCGGGGGCCATGGCGGACAAGTACGGTTCGGCGCGCGTGCTCACCATCGGGCTCGTCATGTACGGGCTGGGCCTCGCTCTGATGTCGGTCAGCGAATCGCCGCTCGCCTTCACGCTGACCTCCGGCGTGCTGATGGGCTTTGG
>JANYDZ010000674.1 GCA_025363375.1 Hyphomicrobiales bacterium | reverse complement strand
CGGAAACCTATGCCGGCGAGATCGTCACTGGCGCAGCGCCGCAGCGGCGCGGGAGGGGAGCATGAAAGAGCGCTCTGGCCCCACGCTTTACTGGAAGCTCATGCGCGAGGCGGGTGAGGACGGCTTCACCTGCCTCGACATCCAAATCTATTCTGGCGCGGGATCGCAAAACACAGTGCGGAAGTACGTGAACTTTCTCGTCGCCCAGAACGCGATCGCGTTTGTGGATAACGTAAAATCACCAAAGAATAGCAAGGCGGCGAAGCGCTATCGCGTGATTTTAGAAAGCCTGCAAGCGCCGATGCCTAAACACCCGAACCGCGCCGCCAACTATGGCCGCCAGACGAAGCAGATGTGGGTGGCGCTGCGCGCATTGCGCAACTTCTCACTGAACGAGCTCGCCGCATCCGCATCGACAGAGGAATGTGTCGTTGAACTGAGCAATGCCTATGCCTATATCGGCGCGTTGATCAGCGTTGGCGCAGTCATTGCGCTGAAGCCCGTGGTTCGAACCGGAAACCGCTGGAAGGCCGGCGTCTACCGCCTGAAGCCTTCCGCCAACACTGGGCCGAAACCGCTCTTCGTCGAACGCAAAGCGGGCATTCGCGTCTACGATCCCAATCGCGACGTCTATTACGGCGAAGCGCGGAGGGCGGCATGAACATGAACGTCAAGCCTCCGGCAAAGCCGAAACTCTCCGCCAGCGACAAGGCCATCCTCGCCTGGAACGGCCTTGCGCCCGACTGGATCATGGCGCTCGCCGAGAAGGTCGATCAGTTGAGTGGCCGCGAGGCCGCCAAGCTCATCGGCTATTCCGAGGCGGTCGTTAGCCAGGTCGTCGCCAACAGCTACAACGGCGACCTCAGGAGTGTCGAAGGCAAGGTGCGCGGCGCGCTACTGGGCGACGAAGTCGAGTGCCCCGTCGCCGGCGACATCCGGCGTGACCGTTGCCTCTCCGAACAGAAGAAAAACTTCATCGGCACCTCAGCCCAGCGCACGCTGCTTTTCCAGGCCTGTCGTTCGGGCTGCCCGCATTCACGCCTGAAAGGAGGCGGCGATGTCTGAGATCAATGAACCCCTTCCGCTCTCGGAGCGCCTCGTCAATCTGGTCGCCTTCGTCGAGCTTATTCGCATCGGCGAGGTGGTGATCACGCCGAAAGGAATGTCGCACATCGAAAGCGAGCTGACGATCTGCGCGCGCACAGCGATCGATGTCGAATGCCGGCTGGACGCACATGTGGAACGAGATCGCGTCACGGGCGCCGCGCGCCGCGCGCAATCCATCACGGAACACAGCCAGCGGCAGGCGAAATGCAACGTCATCCACGCGGCCTTCCCGAGGGTTCCGCGCGAACGACGCGACAATGTGCAGCGCTCGCTCGACGCCATCAGGCGCATGCAGGAGGGCGCGGCAGCCGGCGAATACGGCAATTTCGTCAAGGAATTCTACGACGACAACAACGGAGGCGCGACATGACGAAATTCTCACCCCCCGGCGAACGCATCAACGTCGCCATCATCATCGAAGCCTGTGCCGCCGCCTTCGACGTGTCGGATTTGGATATCCGCAGCGCGCGCAAGAACGCCGAAGCCGTCAGGGCGCGCGCCATCGCCATGCTGCTGGCGAAGGAGATGACCGGTCTCAGCTTGCAGGAAATCGGCGCGCATTTTGGCCAGCGCGACGGATCCTCCGTTTCGGCGCGCATCGCTTCGCTGAATGCGCAACTGAACGAGCCCGGCCAGTATGAACTGGCGCGCGACATCGTACTGGTGCGCGCCACGCTGCAAAGCGGTGGCCTGCGCGCATCGCCTCGCACAGGTCGCCGACATTGATCCCGTCGCTGCGGCGCGGCGGGTGCGGGACCAGGGTCTACGCGGCGCGCTCTGCGTCTCCCAGCTCGAAATCCTCGCCATGGCCAAGATGATTTTGGCCTATGTCGAAAATCCGCTGCTCACGTTCGACGCCGATGCCGACAGCAAACCCGAACTGCATTTGAAGGACAAAGCTCATGTCAGCTAAAACAAAAACCAAGACGCGCGGCGTCAATCTGCCGGTGCCACAAAGCCGGGAGGAAGCCTCGAACTTCATTCGCGTCATCGGCGAACTCGAGCGTCAACGCGGTCGCATTGAAGCCGACATGAACGACGAAATCGCGAAGATCAAGGAGA
>JANYDZ010000642.1 GCA_025363375.1 Hyphomicrobiales bacterium | reverse complement strand
GACATGGCCGCTCAATCCCCGACGGCTGGGTTCGGGGGGGTTGACGGGGATTGCCAGGGTCCGAGCCCGAGAGGCGCGGTGCGGCGCCGGCAACGGAGGCTCGCGTCATGTCCTTCACGGCTTCGGGACAATTCGTTCCCGGCGCCGCACCGCGCCTCTCGGGCTCGGACCCTGGCAATCCCCGTCAACCCCCCCGAACCCAGCCGTCGGGGATTGAGCGGCCATGTCCTGGTGGGCGCAACTCAAATATTCCGCTATCTAATTCCTAGTTATTTGAGCGCATATACGCAACAAAAATAATGAAAAACGTCCATAAACGGAGAATCGAATACGAGGTCGGTCGACGCCACGACATAAATCCACGACCGCGATTCACGCTGATGGCCGGAAGCCGACACGAATGACCGGGTCGCATTTCAACAAATGCAAGCTTTGAGCTGTTTTAACAGTCAGGACGGCCCCGACTGCGACCCTCAACACGCGTTCCCGGCCGTTTCAATTCTCGTCGTCAAACGGTTGCAGCGCCTGCTGCTGCTTGCCACGCGGCGCCGGTTTTCCCAACTGTGGTTGTGGTTGCCCAACGCTCTTGGGCACATTGTTCGCCGCGACGCCCGCGCCAAAGCTGTCGCGCTGGTAAATATCCTCGCGGAATTGCACGACCCCGTCGTTCGCCCAGGCCGTGATATAGACCCAGTAGACCGGCAATTGCGTCACAAGCTTTGCGTCGATGCGCTGGCCCGAACGGATGGCCTCGTCAATCCGGTCACGGTCCCAGCCAGGCGTCTCCTTCAAAATCCAGGCGACGTAATCGCGGATGTTCTGCACCCGCACACAGCCGGAGGAAACGAAACGGAAATCATCGCCGAAGATGCCCTTCGCCGGCGTGTCGTGCATGTAGACGCCGTCCTTGTTGGGTATGTTGACGCGCACGACGCCGAGCGAATTGAAATCGGCGCCGGGATCCTGCCGGAAGCGATAATTCACCGCGTCCATGGAATTCCAGTTGATCGACGACGGCGGCACTTCGTTGCCGGCCTTGTCGATGACGCGAATTTTGTTCTCCGTGAGATAATTGGGGTCGGCCTGCATCTTCGGGATCAAATCCTTGCGGATGATCGAGGCGGGCACCGTCCAGAACGGATTGAAATTGATGTCGACGACTTTGGTCTGCATGATCGGCGATTGCCGATCGATCTTGCCGACACCCGCCTGATGATGACTGAACACCTGCCCATTCTCGACGGTTTCGACCGCGGCCCCCGGGATGTTCATGACAATGTGGCGGTTGCCGAGATTGCCGGCGTAAGTCCGCAACCGGATCAGATTCAGTTCCAGTTGCCGCACACGCTCGCCCACCGGCACGTTAAGGGCCTGGAAAGTCTGTTTGGCGACGACGCCGCTGGCGCCGATCCCGTGCCGCGCCTGAAACCGCTGGACGCCCGCCTGCACATATGAGTCAAAGGTCGGCGACAATCCAGCGGACTGATCGATATCGCCGGTCATAACAAGGCGTTGACGCAGGGCTACAACCGCTGGCCCCTTGGAGCCCAGCTTCAGGGATTGCGCGGAAGGCACGCTCGGCCAGCCGCCTTGCGCCGCAATGTCGCGATACATCTGGATCGCCTGTTCGCTCGCCGCGAAAGTCGCTTGCGAAAGGATGGGAGTCGTCGTCCGGTGCACGCTCAATTTCGTGTCGGCCGTATATTTTTGCTCCCATTCAGCCTGGTTGCCGAAAGCTTCTCCCGGCGCCGCCCCGGCGTCGCGGACGCCCGCCAGCACGCAAACGCCAGCCAGCCCCATGCCCCGGGTGAACAGGCGGCGGGAAAAAACGGCAACTTCCTGGCTCACGGCTCGCTCCAAACCACGCTCAGCGCAAGGGCTGCGCGTCAATCAACCACATCAAATCCGCAGGCTCAACGAAAATCCGGGGCGCTCGCCTGACCGTCAGCCCAGAAAGCCCGTCCGCTCAGGCAAACAACCGCAGCGAACCGCCATTATCAGATTCGCGGTTAATAAGGCCCGAACACTCTGGCCATTTTGTGGCGGAGCGGGATGAGCGGAATGGCTCATCCCCTAAGGCGCGCAACGAAAAAAGGGACGCGGCAAGCCGCGTCCCAGTTGACTGGAGGGTTGTTCGGGTCGGAAGCAATGACCCTAATGTGTTGAAATCAAAGACGATAACGAATTTGGTCGGTCCAGAAGCGCTCAAGACGCACCAGCGCCTGGTTCATCCGGGCGAACTCGTCGCCGGAGATGCCGCCGATCTGTTCGACGGTCAGAACATGCTTTTCATAGAGCGCCGACACGATCGCGTGAACGGCCGCGCCCTTTTCAGTGAGGCTGATGCGCACCGAGCGACGGTCAACGCGCGAGCGGGCATGATGAAGATAGCCCATCTCGACCAGCTTCTTGACGTTGTAGGAGACGTTCGAACCCAGATAGTAACCGCGCGTGCGCAATTCGCCGGCGGTCAGTTCCTTGTCGCCGATGTTGTAGATCAAAAGGGCCTGAACCGAGTTGATGTCGCTGCGGCCACGACGGTCGAATTCGTCCTTGATCACGTCGAGAAGACGGCGATGCAGACGCTCGACGAGCGTAAGGGATTCCAGATAGGCCGGACGCACTTCGCCGATGCGTTCCATGCGCGCCTGGGTCATTTCATTCTTCGCTGCGTTGCTCATGACATACCCCGTTGATGGTTTTGTTTTCGCCGGCGCGTTGGTCAGCGCTGCTTATGGGGAGAATGTAATCGTCACGAATGAAGGTCGGTTTAAATAATAAAATGAATCCGAAGTTTACCGGTTTGAGTGAATCGAACGTGAACCAAACCTATGATTTACCGTGAAGAATTCTTAACTTAACCCGGCAATGTCCCCGCCCCGGCGTCAATCCGCGCGTTGGCGCGCGGCATACCAGGAGAGCACAAAATAGACGACGATCAGCGCGAAATCGATGGCCACCATCAAACGTCCGCCGGTATGAAATTCAGGCAGCGTCAACGACACCACGATGCTCGCGATGGTCGCGAACAACCACAGCACGCCGCCCCATGCGCACGCCAGCCACATGCCCACCGCGGCGACCAGATCGATGACGGCGAAAAATGTCACAGCGGCCGCGATGCTCGCGGGCAAGGCTTCATAGGGCGTGAGGTCGGATCCAAGAATCGTGTTCCAGTGCAGCAAGCCGCGCAATATCCACAACCCCGAGACGGTGCGCATGAAAAGCACAAGCATAAAGGCGGCATCGGCGAATCCGTTGGCCGCCTCGTTCGCGCCGTCGTCGAGGCGAATGACTTCTTCAGGCCCCGGATCGGC
>JANYDZ010000639.1 GCA_025363375.1 Hyphomicrobiales bacterium | reverse complement strand
CGCCGCTTGCCTGGCACGATCACGGGCACGAAGGCGCGGAGCCCGTCGTCTGGATGGATGTGCTCGACCATCCGCTCGCCGTGCCGCTCGATGTTTCCTATGTGATACCCGGCAAGATGGCCGCGGGCTACAATGGGCAGCCTGATGTCGGCGACACCTGTTATTCCTGCTCCGGCCTTGTTCCTTATCGCGAGCCGGGCCGGCGCGCGCCGGATTATCCCATGCATCGCTTCAAGTGGAGCCGCGTGCGCGCGGCGCTGCTTGCGACCGGCGAAGGCGCGGCGCGCGCGGAGCCGGCGCATCTGCGCTATTGCAATCCCGAGACAGGGGAAAGCGTGCTCAAGACATTGGAGTTTTCAGCGCGCCTCGTGCGCCCCGGGGAGACTCTGGCGCTGACGCGCAATTCGACCAACCGCGTCTTTCAGATCATGGAGGGACGCTCGGAGATCGCCGTCAACGAACATGTCTACGCCTGTGAGCGGCACGACACAGTGACGGCGCCGACCCATGCCTCGATCTCGCTGCAAAACACTTCGACTTCGTCTTGTTTCATCGTGCAGGTCGACGACGCGCCGACGCAGGTCAAACTCGGCTTCTTCGAAGAATTCGCCTGAGGCGCCACGCACAGGCGTCGATACGCCGCGGAATATTTCACAATCCGCAAATCGGCCCTGGTTCTGCACGCCGCGGCGCCGATCCTATCCAGTCCGGCCGACCCGGCTCTGGCCATCGCGGGCCTGTCGGTTGCCGGGATCGACGATCAGGGCGCGCCCGTAGGATTCCTGCGCCTTGGTCTTGTTGCCCTGTTTCTCGTAGGCGAGGCCCAGGCCCGCCCATGAGTCGCCGCTCCGGTTGTCGACGTTGAGAGCGGCGTTGAAGTCCTCGATGGCGAGTTCGTACTTGCCCGTCGCGGTCAGGCTCTGGCCGCGCGCCTGGTAAGGCGGAGCGGAAAACGGGTCGCGGTCGATGGCGTTGTCGAAATCGGTGATGGCGCGAGGGTGGTCGCTATTGCGTTGATGGATCAGGCCACGGGCGTGAAAGGCCTGGGCCCCCTCTGGATTGAGTTTGATGGCGCGGTCGAGGTCGGCCATGGCGTCTTGCAGATTTCCCTGCGACCGCAACAGGTTGGCTCTACCGAGGTAGGCGGCGGCATTGTTCGGGTCCGCTGTGATGGCCCGACCGAAGTCGGCGAGGGCTGATTCGTTGCGGCCGCTCTGGCGCAGCGCCAGAGCGCGATTCGTGTAGGCGGCCGCGTAGTTCGGATCGATTTTCACGGCCTGCGTGAAATCGGCAATGGCTTCCTGGTAGCGCCCGCCACGCGCAAAGGCGGCTCCGCGCGTGTTGTAGGGTTCGGCTCGGGTTGGATTGCTGCGCACGACATCGTTCAAGGAACCGATATTGTCGGCGAAAGTGCCGTCGGGTGCTTCCACCTCCGCGATCCTCGGGCCCGAAAGACCGACCGCGCCGCCCGTCGTATCGCAGCCCGCGAGCGCCAGCCCGGCAAGGCAAACGACCACAAAGGCCTGCACGGGCTGCGCCCGTCGCGAAATTTTGGTCGACTTAATCATCTTCGCTCAGCACATTTGACTGTTTTGACGGTTACTCTCAACGTCGTAAATCGACGAAAAGGGTTAACACCCCCCTAATCCGGCGAAAGCAAGGCGCACGGGACAAGCGTCGTTCGCATTTTCCGGTTTACGGTCACGCAAGCAAAAACGCCCGGGAGATATGTCTCCGGGCGCTTGCGCTGGCGAATGCAGAAATGTCGTGGGCCGGCTGCGGGCGCCTTACCGGCGGGCGCCGATTTCCGGCTTCGGCTTCATCGGAAGCAGGCCTTCGCGCTGCATCTTCTTGCGGGCCAGCTTGCGGGCGCGGCGCACGGCCTCGGCCTGCTCGCGGGCGCGTTTTTCCGACGGCTTCTCATAGTGACCGCGCAACTTCATCTCCCGGAAAATGCCTTCGCGCTGCATCTTCTTTTTCAGCGCCTTGAGGGCCTGATCGACGTTGTTGTCGCGAACGAGAACTTGCACGAGTGCTCCTGTCATGGACCGGCGGTCCGGATGAACGCCAAATCCCGAATAGCAAAGAAATTGAAGATACAGGACACATCCGGCGCATCCAGGTTGGCGCGGCAATTATCAGATGGATTTGTCATTGTCCAGCACATGCAAGAGCCAAATCGCGGCCTAGCCCTCAACAATTCGCGTCACATGTCCCATCTTGCGGCCCGGACGCGCCTCGTGTTTGCCGTAGAGATGCACGCAGGCGCCCGGTTCGCGCAGCAACTCGCGCCACGCCAGGACCTCGTCGCCAATGAGATTGCGCATCTCCACCTTGCCGTAACGGCGCGTCGAGCCCAGCGGAAATCCGCAAATGGCCCGGATATGCTGTTCGAATTGGCTGGTGACCGACCCATCCAGCGTCCAATGACCGGAATTGTGCACGCGCGGGGCGATTTCGTTGACAATCAGCTTTTCCGTCACGCCCCGGCCCACGACAAACATTTCGACGGCGATGACGCCGACATAGTCGAGGGCGTCGAGGATTTTGGCGGTCATCTCAACGGCGGCCGCGGCGGTCGCGGGCAAGATTCCGGCCGGAGCCGTTGTCACGCTCAGAATGTGGTTCTCGTGGACGTTTTCGTTGACGTCGTAGGCTGCGAACGATCCGTCGGCGCCGCGCGCGGCGACAACGGATACTTCCTTCGCGAAGGGTACAAAACCTTCGAGAATGGCCGGAGCTGAACCAATAAGACGATACACGGCGGCTGGATCGTCGCCCCGGCGTATCATCGCCTGGCCCTTGCCGTCATAGCCGAAGCGCCGGGTTTTGAGGATAGATGGCCGCCCGAGTTTTGTCACGGCGCGGGCGAGGGCGGCGACATTGTCGATGGGCTCAAATGGAGCGGTAGCAACGCCAAGGCCATTGAGAAAGCTCTTTTCGACAAACCGATCCTGCGAAGTCGCGAGCGCGCCGGGGTTGGGATGGACAGGCAGGCGCGCGGCCAGAAATTCCGCCGTGTGGCTCGGCACGTTCTCGAATTCGTAGGTGACAAGTTTGACGCTGGCGGCAAATTTCGCCAGCGCGGCGTCGTCCTCATAGGCTGCGCGGGTGCGCGTCGTCGCGACATCGAAGGCGGGACCGCTTTCGGGACAAAAGACATGGACTTTGACGCCCAGACGGGCGGCGGCCAGGGCCAACATGCGTCCGAGCTGGCCGGAACCCAGAATGCCAATGGTATCGCCCGGCGCGACCGGCGTTTGAGCATGTAAGCGCGTCACGCCGCCGGCTCTTCGGCGGGCGCTTCAGCGACGGCGGCGCTTTGGGCGGCGCGCCATGCGTCAAGCCGTCCGGCGAGCGCAGGATCGCCAAGGGCAAGCACGGCCGCGGCGAGCAAGGCGGCGTTGACCGCGCCAGCGCTGCCGATGGCGAGCGTGCCAACGGGAATTCCGGCGGGCATCTGGACAATCGACAGCAATGAATCCTGCCCGGACAGCGCCTTCGATTCGACCGGAACGCCGAAAACGGGAAGCGGGGTCATGGATGCCGTCATGCCGGGCAAATGCGCGGCGCCTCCGGCCCCGGCGATGATCACCTTGAAACCAGCCGCTCTGGCGCCTTTGGCAAACGATACCAGGCGGTCTGGCGTTCGATGCGCGGACACAATGCGCGCTTCATGTCCAATTCCGAGCGAATCAAGCGTCCGGGCGGCGTGGCGCATGGTCCCCCAGTCGGACTGGCTCCCCATAATAATGGCGACCGGACGTGCGCCCTTGGTCAAACTTGAGCTCCCCCGCTCGCGGAAAGCTCGCGGACATAGACGAAGCGGAGCTTTCCGGCAAGCGCGCGGGGCCGGCTAGGCGATAATATCCGGCGTCATCATATCATCGAGCTGCGCGATGCGGTCGCGAAGCGTTAATTTCCGTTTCTTTAACCGCTGCAGTTGCAGCTGATCGACCGGGCCGACCTGATGCAGCGCCTCGATGGCGGCGTCGAGATCGCGATGTTCTTCGCGCAAACGCTCCAGTTCCGCGCGCAAGGACTTTAATTCGTCTTCGCTCGATTTGTCGGTCATGGACCCGGTCTGGACGGCGTTGGAATGCTGGACGTGAGTTAGCCCAAACGCGCGTTGAGGCGCAAGCGCAAGTCGCGCTTAATCATTATTCCCGCCTTTTTGGACGATAGGACAACACGATTTTGCTTGCCCATTTCCCGGCCTGTGGCACACTTATCAGGCCAACGTCACATCGGGAGTTGCTGAATGTCTCTGCAAAACCATCTCACCGAACTCGAACGCCGACACCAGGTGCTGGACAGGGAAATCGAGGCCGAAATTGTCCATCCGGCCACCAGCGATTTGAAAGTGACCGAACTCAAGCGCAAGAAGCTGCTTCTCAAGGATGAAATTGAAAAACTGCGAGGCAGCCTCAAGACCACCTCGCTGCACTGACGCTGATTTCCGTCTCCAAATTCGGTCCAGCGCACCGCGGAGTTTGCATCCGCGCCGGGGAGCTATCGCCGGAGCCGCGTTTGCTTACGTTTTCTCGCGGGGTTAGTGTCGGCTTGGACAATTGTAAAGAGTGGCCGCGCTCGCCGGACGCCCCATTTGGCGGGGCGCGGGCGTCGAGTTGCGGGGAATCGGGCAGACGGCATGAATGTTGTGATCGGCAACGAGATTTCCGAGGCTGAAGTACGAGCCGCGCTGGCGCGTCTGCGCGCATTTGCGGAATTCGCTCATTCGCCTCGATTGACCGGTTTTCTGGAATATATTGTTGTTGAGGCGCTTGAAGGCCGCGGGGCCGAATTACGCGCCTATTCGGTTGCGACATCCGTCTTCGGCCGCGACAGGAACTTTGATCCGCACAACAATTCGATCGTGCGGGTCGAAGCCACGCGGCTGCGGAAGGCGTTGAAGAGCTATTACGCGAGTGTCGGGGCTGAGGAGGCGGTGCGCATCGATGTTCCGCTCGGAGGCTATAATCCTCGCTTTGCGCGCCAAGCTGGCTCGCCGGGCGTCGTTGCGGGGCAAGCGGCGCAATTCCGGCATGAACTCCACCAGTTGCCGATCGCGGCGGCGCCTGTGCCGCTCGTTTCCCGCGATATTGTCCCGCCCCCTGGTCGAAGCGGCCTGTATGCGGTTGCGCTTGCGGCGCTTGTGGCGGGCGGCCTGTCTTTTGCGGCGATTGCCGTCCATCTTCGCGGCGCCGCGTCGGCGCAAATATTTGGAAGCGAACCCGAAAGGGTTGTTGCGCAAGCCGCGCTGCCGTCGATTGGCGTGAACGCGATCCAGGTTAGCGGCGATGACTTCGATGCTTTTGCCCTTGCCGGCCATTTGCAGCGCGACATCGCAAACGCGATCAGCCGGTTTGACGAAGTCGGCGTCTACCGCGCCTTTGCTCACCGAGCTTCCACCCAGGCGTCCATGCGCACGGACTATGAACTTCAGGGTCACATAGGCGCCAGCGCGCACGGGCGAATGGAAATGAGTTTTCGCCTGCTTCATACGATCGACAGGCGCGCCGTCTGGAGCGGAGCTTTTGGCGTTGCGTCGGGCGCCAGCGACGCGCCTTTACGCGCGTCTCTCGTGCAGTCCGTCGTGACGCCAATCGCGCAGCCTTTTGGCGCGCTGATCAGCGATTTGCGGTCGCGGCTGGATTCGGCCACGCCGAAGAGCTTCGAGTGCATAGCGCGTTTTGAAGATTACTGGGCGACGCGGCTGGAACGCAAGCGCCGCGAGGCCTTTGATTGCGTCTCAGGAGCGATTGCCGCGCATCCCGATACGTCCGCTTTCCTGGTGGCGTTGTCGAACCTCTATGTCGCTGAATATCTTGGCGATCTTCCCCGACTTAAGGAAAAAGACTCGCTGGCGGCCGCTGGAAACGTTGCCCTTCAGGCCATTCGAATGTCGCCCGGGCGCGCGCATCCCTATCTTGCCATGTCGAACGTTCTCAATCTGCGCCGCGATTTTGAACCGGCGTTGCGTCTGGCTGAACATGCCCGGGATATCAATCCATACGACACCGACGTCATTGCGCAGCTCGGAGCATTGTATGTTCTGCGCGGCAGGCTCGACGAGGGGAGCCACCTGCTGCGTCAGGCGATGGAAAATAATCCGGCCTATCCCGGCTGGATGAATTTTTATCTGTTTCTTGAGGCCTACGCGCGTCGGGACGCCGAAGGCCAACAGCAAGCGGTCCGCAACCTGGGCGTCAGCGAGGAGCCGGACTCCGCATTCGCGAAGGTTGTCGCCGCCGCGGAGGCCGGCAACCTTGATGAAGCCAGAGAGGCTCTTGTGCAATTGCGCTCGCATTTTCCCGGTTTCGCCGCCGCGCCCAAACAGGCGCTGGAGCGGTTGACGCTGGCGCCCGACATTGTTGAGCGCCTTGTGGCTTCCGCGCAAAAAGTTGGCCTGTGATCCAGCCTAGGTTTCGCGCGCCAAATCGCGCAGGCGGAATTTCTGGATTTTCCCGGTGGAGGTCTTCAGCAGTTCGATGAAGA
>JANYDZ010000638.1 GCA_025363375.1 Hyphomicrobiales bacterium | reverse complement strand
TCGGGCGGCCGCCCCCGCCGCCGCCTTCCAGGCTTTGCACGACAAAGCGCTTCTGCGTCACTGGATGCACGCCGAAGAACACCACAGCGCCGCCGAGCAGGCCGTGATGGCCGGCCGGCACTCGATCCGGCATCGCCTTGGCGAGGGCTGCCACGATGGTGTCGACCACCGTCGGGACGACCGCGCTCCAGCCAGACATGGGGGCTGGAAATTTCGCCATCATGATGTTGCCCTCGGGAATGATGACGTCGAGCGCCGCGAAGCCGCCTTCGTTCACCGCTTCCTGCGGCGCGGTCAGCGCCTTGTAGGCGACGCGCGCGCCAGCGTAGGTGCGCGAGTTGATGCCCGCCTTGCGCTCGCCGGAGCAGCCGGAGAGATCGATAATCATGTGGCCGTCGTCGATGGTGACTTTCGCGTGGATGCGAACCGGCGGCCCGATGATGCCGCCGCCATCGACGAAGCGCTCGGCTTCGTAGACGCCATTCGGGATTTCGCGCACGACGCGCCGGCACTTCGCCTCGCTCTCGCTGTAAATCTGTTTGATCGCGGACAGAAACGTTTCGCGGCCAAACCGCGCGAACAATTCGTCGAGCCGCCTGTGCGCCAGCTTGCAGCCGGCGATTTGCGAACGCATGTCGCCCAGCGAGGCGTCGGGAAAGCGGATGTTGTCGCGAATGATCTTGTGCAGGAGCGCGTTGGGCTTGCCCTCCTCGTAGATCTTGAGCTGGTCGAGTTGCAGGCCCTCGAGCCAGGGATCGGTGCAATTGGCTTCGGCGCCGAAGCCCGTGCTGCAACCGCCGATATCGATCCAGTGGGCGCGCACCACGGAGAACATCACGAGTTCGCCCTGGTGGAAATAGGGCATGTAGATGACGATGTTGTTGAGGTGCTGGCCGGCGGCGGCCTGATGGTTGGTGATGACGACATCGTCGGGTTTGAAGCCGTCGCGGCCGATTTTCTTCATGCCGTCGACGATGATGGCGCCGAGATCGGCGACGAAATGCGAGACGCCGCCGACGTTTTGCGCGACGAGTTTGCCGTCGGGATCGAGCAGCGCGGTGCAGAAGTCGCGCACTTCATAGATCATCATGTTGTAGGAAGTCCGCACGACGTCGACGGCCATTTCATTGGCGATGGCGGGCAGCGCGTTGCGGATGACTTCAAGGGTGACGGGATCGAGTTTTTTGGACATTACGCGTTCCTGACGGAAACAATGAGTTCGCCGGTGTCCGCGACCTTCAGCGCGTCGCCGGGAAAAATGACCGTGGTTGTGCCGTATTCGACGATGAGCGCCGGGCCTTTGATGTTCTGGCCGCGCCGCAAGTCGTCGCGCGCGTAGACGTTGGTCGGCACGGCTTTGTTGTCGTCGAACACGACCGCGCGCGTCGTGGGTTTGGGCGCGTCCCTGGCCGCGGATATGTCGGGGAGCGAAAGCTTTGTGCGCCGCCCCAGAGCGATAAGCCTGATGTTGATGATCTCGATGCGTTCGTCTTTCGAAGAATGCGCGTAGCGATGTTCATGCATGGCGTCGAAGCTGGCGCGGACGGCTTTGACGTCGCCCTTGGCGAGTTGTCGAGGCGTGACGGGAATTTGCAGCGCGAACTCCTGACCGACGTAACGCAAATCGAAGATGACCTGCGCGTCGAGCTTCTTGTCGCGCGAGACGAGGCCGCGCGCTTCGGTCTGCATTTCGCCGGCGATGCGGCGCAGAATGGTGAAGTCGGCGTCGCCGAGCTCGGAGAAATAAGTGCGCACAAAGTCGTGCCGCTCGTCGGTCATGACCATGCCGAGCGCGGAGAAATGCGAGGGGAAGCGCGGGATGATGACAGTCGGGATGTTCAATTCCCGCGCGACCGTCACCGCGTGCGGCGGGCCGGCGCCGCCCGAGGCGACCATGGCGAAATCGCGGGGATCGTAGCCCTTGGCGACCGAGACCTCGCGCACGGCGAGCGACATTTTCGCGATGGAAATGGCGATGACCGCGCGCGCGGCGGCGATGGCGTCCATCTTCAGCGGCGCGCCGACGAGCGATTTCATGCCGGCTGTCGCGCCATCGCGGTCAAGGCTCATTTCGCCGCCGAGAAAATCCTCCGCGCCGATGCGGCCGAGAATGACGTTGGCGTCGGTGATGGTGGGCTGTTTGCCGCCGAGGCGATAGCAGATCGGACCGGGGTCCGCGCCGGCGCTGCGCGGGCCAACCTTCAGGGCGCCGACTTCGTCGATCCAGGCGATGCTGCCGCCGCCCGCGCCGACTTCGACCACGTCAACGACGGGCATCATCACGGGGTGGCCGCTGGCGTATCCGCCGACGTAATAGCCTTCGGCCATGGCGGGTTCCCCATCGCGCACGAGGCTCGCCTTCGCGGTTGTGCCGCCCATGTCGAAGGACACGACATTCCTGTAGCCGAGGGCCTTGCCGACTTCAGCGCCCGCAATGATGCCGCCGACCGGGCCGGATTCCATCATCATGACGAGGCGTTGCACGGCGGTCGAGGGCGCCATGACGCCGCCGTTCGACTGCATGATCGCGAGTTCGCCCTTGAAATTCAAACCAGCGAGGCGCTTTTGCAGATCGCGCACGTAGCCGCCGACTTTCGGGCCGATGTAGGAATTCACAACCGTCGTCGAAATGCGCTCGTATTCGCGGTATTCGCGAAGGATTTCGTGGGAGAGCGAAACATAGGCTTTCGGCAGCATCTTTTGCACGATCCTGCCGGCGGCCTGTTCGTGCGCGGGATTGGCGTAGGCGTGCAGGAAGCAGACGGCTACGGCGTCTACACCCTGTTTTTTCAGCGTTTTGCAGACTTCGCGCAATTGTTTGAGATCGATTTTTTCGCGCACTTCGCCTGACGCGTACATGCGCTCGTTGATTTCGTGGATGGCGCTGCGCGGCAACAAGGGCGTGGGACGATTGAACAGGATGTTGTAGGCGTCCGGCCTGTTGCCGCGGCCGATGAGATAGACATCGCGCGTGCCGCGCGTGACAATCAGGCCGACGTTGGCGCCCTTGCGCTCAATGAGCGTGTTGATGGCGGTCGTCGAGCCGTGAATGAAATGGCCGACATCGGGCGCGGCGATCTTCGCCTTGCGCATGCAGTCGAGAATGCCTTCGACGGGATCGCGCGGGGTGGTGAGGCTTTTGGCCTGAAGGAAACCCTTCGTCTGTGGATCGTAAGCGATAAGATCGGTGAAGGTTCCGCCGATGTCGACGGCGAGGAATATCAAGACTGTTCTCCCTGGGCTGTCTTTGACGGGTTGATGAAAGATTTTGCGTGAACTCCTCGTCCCTGGAGTCGGCCGCTTCGCGGCCTCCTCGGGATGAGAGGTTCAACGCAACGTTTCTGCGGCCCTCTTCCTTCGAGGAGCGGTCCAAAGGACCGCTCCTCGAAGGAAGAGGGCGTCATGGCGTCTTCAGCAACCTGCAAAGTCCGGCAATGCAAATTCGAGCGCACGCTAGCAGCCCCATCGGGCGAACTCAATGCGTCGCGTTGGCGTCGCGTTGACGGCGCCGTGTCATCGGTCATATTGCGGGCGCGATTGACGGCGCGGGGAGCGGCAGGATGAAACCGGTGAAAGGATTGACGATGGCGGCGTTGCTGGCGAGCCTCGCCGCCCCGCGCGCTTTCGCCCAGCCCGTGGTCGATTTCTACCGCGGCAAGCAAATTGAAATCTATCTGGGTTCCTCGGTTGGCGGCGGCTACGATCAATATGGGCGCCTGCTTGGTCGTCACATCGCGCGGCATATTCCCGGCAATCCGGCCGTCGTCTTCAAGAATTTGACGGCGGGCGGAGGACGCCAGGCCATTAATTACGTGTACAACGTCGCGCCGGCCGACGGGACCGCCATTGGCACGACCTTGCGCACTATTCCATTCGATCCCCTGTATGGCGAGGAACAGACGAAGATCGACGCGCTGAAGATGGGCTGGATCGGCAGTCTGAACAGCGAGGTCAGCGTCTGCGTCGCGTGGAACGCGTCGCCCTTCAGGACTCTTGCCGATGCGCGTCAATCCGAGATGTTGTTGGGCACCAGCGGCGCGACCTCGAATGAGGCGATCAACGCGAAATTGTTGAACCTGGTCGCCGATACGAAATTTAAGCTGATTCACGGCTATCCCGGTTCGACAGAAGTCCACATGGCCATGGAACGTGGCGAGGTGCAGGGGCGCTGCGGATTTGGCTGGGATTCGATCGTCGCGCGTTACCGGCATTGGATCGACGAGAAAAAGATCTCCGTGCTGGCGCAACTTGCCTTGAAAAAGCATCCCGATATTCCCGAGGTTCCTTCCGTGCTCGATCTAGTCAAGACCGAGGCTCATCGACAGCTCGCGGAGTTTCTCATCGCGCCGAACCGGATGGGGCGGCCGTTCTTTGCGCCAGCGGGCGTACCTTCGGAGCGAATCGACATTCTCCGCAAGGCGTTCGACGAGACGGCGGTCGATCCGGATTTCCTCGCCGACGCAAAAAAGCAGAACATGGAGATATCCGCGATGAACGGGGCGGACGTGGCTTCCCTCGTGCAGCGTATTTACGCGACGCCAAAGGCGGTTGTCGAGATTGGCAAGCGAATCGCGGGCGGCGGCGATTGACGCGCGCGCCGACGGCCTAGGCTTCGCGGAAATCGCGGCAAGAGGCGTGACAGCGCCGCCGCCCGCGTGCATTGTCCCGGGATCGGAATCATGGAGGCTGCTATGAATCGCGCGGACGTCGAGGCGATCGTTAAAAGGTATTTTGATCTTCGTCTGACAAACGATATCGACGCGATTTGCTCGGTGTTCGCCGACGCCGTGCATTTTCGCATTTCAGGGGCGGCAAGTCCCAGCGAGCTATTGGCGGCGGGACGGGTTCGCCAGCCGATCAGGCCGATGACCGAGGCGATGACGGGGCTCTGGCACTGGTTGGGCTATCACATCGACGAGATGCTGATCGACGACGACCGCGCCGTTGTCCTTTTTTCGGCGCAGATCCGTTTTGCGCCGTCGGGCGAGGTCATCGACACGGAGTATTGCAACTTCTTCAAGGTCGAAAACGGGGGAATCGTGGAGTTCATCGAGTTCTGCGACACGGCGCATGTGAACCAATTGCTTACAAGCCTGATTCCCAAGGCGAAAGCGCCGAGCGCGAGCGAGGAAGCCGAGGCCTGGGCTCCGGTTCTGGAGATCAAGCAGGATTGGCACTGAAGCATTGGGAGCGGCGCGTTGCAGTTTGGCGTCATCGATCATATGGACTTCGGCTACGCGTCGTCGATCCAGACCCATTACGAGAATCGGCTGCGGCTGCTGGAAGTCTGCGACCGCGCGGGATTTTACGGCTATCACGTCACCGAACATCATTGTACGCCGCTTGGCGGATGCGCTTCTCCCAGCGTGTTTCTCGCCGCCGCCGCGCAACGCACGAAAAGATTGCGGCTGGGGACGCTTGTCTACGCCTTGACGACGCATCATCCGGTGCGCTTGGCCGAGGAGATCGGCATGATCGACCAGATGAGCGGTGGGCGGATTGATCTGGGCTTCGGCCGCGGCTCGGTGCCGATGGAGCTGGAATATTTCGGCGTTGATCCCGCCGACGCGCGCGGCATCTACGACGAAGCGCTCGCCTGCGTGATTCAGGGACTGAGCACTGGCGAAATCGATTTCGACGGACAATTTTTCAAGATCAACAAGGCGCCGGTCGTTCAGCGTCCGCTGCAAAAACCGTATCCGCCGATCTGGTACGGCGTGCATTCGCTGGAGAGCGCGGAACGGGCGGCGCGGCAACGCTTTCACATTGTTTGCAACGAGCCGATCGAAGCCTCGGCAAAATATATCGCGCGGTTCAAAGCGACGTGGGCGCTGGAACATGGCGCTTTGCCGTTTCCCAAGATCGGGATATCGCGTTCGGTCTTTGTCGCCCGCGCGGAAGACGAGGCCTGGAGCGTGGCGCGCCGCGCGCACGGCGAATTTCAGAAAAGTTTTCGCTGGTTGCACACGCTGCACGGCAAAGTCCCGCGGCTCAGCGGGGCGGAAGCGAATTTCGACGAGCTTGTTTCCGGCGGACGCGGGGCCGTCGGGACCCCGCGCGCCGTCGCGGCGCAGTTGCGCGAGCACCTGACGCAAACAGGCGCGAATTATTGTGTGATGCGCATGGCGTTTGGCGACATGAGTTTCGCCGAGATGGAAAGCTCGGTCGGCCTGTTCGCCGGGGAAATCATGCCTGAGCTGGCGGGCCTGTGAGGCGACCTCAACACTGGAGTTTTCATGCCCATCCTTCATCTCGACGACGCGGATATCCATTACGAGGCGCAGGGCGCGGGGCCGCCGATTTTGTTTTGTTCGGCGACGGCGACCGCCGGCGACGTTTGGAAATTTTACCAGGTTTCGCATTTCGCGCGGGACCATCGGGTCGTTATTTTCGATCAGCGCGGCACGGGAAAATCCGTCGCGCGCTCGCAGGATTATTCCAACCGGCGCCTCGCGCTCGACGCGGCCGCGTTGCTCGATCATTTGGGCGCGCGACAAGCCGTTGTTTGCGGCCATTCCAACGGCGGGCGCGTGGCGCAATGCCTTGCGGTCGAGCGGCCCGATCTCGTGGGGAAGCTGGCGCTCATGTCGTCCGGCGGCGCCTCGAAGGCGCAGGGAATTCCCATGAACATGGTGCTTGAACTCGTGCGGTTGGGCTACGAGCCCTGGCTGTGCGAGCAAGCGATCGACAACGGGTTTACCAAGACATGGGCCGCGGCGAACGCGCGGGAGATCGAACGTTTTATCGCCGTTCGTTGCGCCAATCCGCCGCCGCTGGAGATCTTTTTGCGGCATGTGCTTGGCCGCCAGGCCTTCGATCTTGGCGCGCGCGTAAAGGAGATCGCGGCGCCGACGCTCGTCATGGTGGGCGACGACGAAGACCGCGGGCCGCCGGGCCATGTCACGCATTTCGCCTATGCGAAGACGCTGGCGGCGGACATTCCAGGCGCGCGCCACAAGGTGTTGGCGGGGCAGGGGCATTATTATTATTTTTCGGCGCCCGATGCGACCAACCGCGCAATTCGGGATTTCGCCGCCGGAGCGTGAGGCGTTATTGCGCAGCGGCGTCCGTCATCGTAAAGTTTCACATGGTCAAACCGCGAGACAAAAAATGGACGATCTCGGGAGATATCCCAAGGGCAGATCGGGGCGCGACCCAGCCGCGAATGTATGCGACGAGCCTGGAACGGGCCTGCGCTTTGTAGAGCTGAGCCATCCGTGGGGGCACGGCTCGCCGATCTTTCCGGGCGACCCGGATTTGCGCATCGAGCGCGGCGTCACGCACGCGCGGGACGGGGTGCTTTCGCAGAAATTCACCGCCAACATGCATATTTCCACGCATCTCAACGCGCCCATTCATCTGGTGCAGGGCGGCGCCGATGTGGCGAGCCTTTCGATCGAGCGGTTTTTTGGCGGCGGCATCGTGCTCGACATTCCGAAGGGACGTTGGGAGCTGGTGACCGCCGCTGATTTGCGGGCGTCGAAGCTGCAGGCGCGCGAAGGCGATATCGTCCTCGTCAACACGGGATGGCACAAGAAATATTCCGATAGTCAGGAATATTTCGGTTGCGGTCCCGGCTTGTCGCTGGACGCCGCCGAATATCTCATTGGCAAGCGCGCCGCGATGGTGGGCGTCGACACGGCGACGGTCGATCATCCCATGGCGACATCGCTCGGCGGCCATCGCAACGGGCCGTTGATGAAGCGCCTGCCGGGCTATTACAAAGCGCAGACGGGGCGCGATCCGCAGGTTGATTATCCAAATTGGAATCCCGCCCACAAGGCGCTGCTCACGGCCGGCATTCCCACGATTGAAAACGTCGGCGGCGGCGTCGATCTCGTCAAGGGCAAGCGCTGTACGTTGCAGGCCGCGCCCTGGCGCTTTCAGGCGGGCGACGCCTGCGTCGTCCGGCTCACGGCCATTCTCGATCCTGGCGGCGCCTGGCGCGTCGCCTCCGGTCGATAACCTGTTCGAACACGAGAGAACTCCCATGGCGGAAATCATCGGCGCGAACGGTTTGCGCTATTACGACCTCACCAATGTCTACGGCCACGGCGTGCCGCAATGGCCCTCCTCGCCGAATCTCGACGTGCACACGACGAAGTATCATTCCAAGGATGGAATTTTCGTGCAGCAGGTCTCCGCGATCATGCACCGCTCGACGCACATGGACGCGCCTGCGCATGTGACGGAAAACGGCGGCACGCTGGGCGATTACGAGCCCTGGCGGTTTTTCGGCACGGGCGTCGCGGTGTCGATCCCCAAGGGCAAATGGGGCGTCATCACTCCGGACGACCTCGAGAAGGCCACGCCGCGCATCGAACGCGGCGACATTCTCATGATCAACACGGGCTCGCATCGCAAGCTCGGCGACAACGACGATTATTACGCGTATTCGCCCGGCCTCTACAAAGAAGCCGCCGAATGGATCGTCGCGCGCGGCGTCAAGCTCGTGGGCGTCGATGTTCAGGCGCTGGATCATCCGCTTGGCACCAAGCTCGCCGATCACGGGCCGGGGCCTTCGCATTGGCATCTCAACGCGGAGTACAAGGAAGCCACCGGGCGCGACATCGCCGAGGATTTTCCGCACTGGGAGCCGGCGCATAAAATCATGATGGGAAACGGCATTCCCGGCATCGAAAACATCGGCGGCGATCTCGATCTCGTCACCGGCAAGCGCTGCGCCTTCATGGCCTTCCCGTGGCGCTGGCCGCAGGGCGAAGGCTGCACGTTGCGCGTGATGGCGGTGATCGACCCGGAGCAGAAATTCCGCATCGAAACCGGAGCCTGACATGCATGTGACCCGCGTCGACGACGCAAAGCCCTACGAAGCCAAGCTCCATCACGCCATGACCGCGCTGCAATTGCAGGGCGGCGCCGAGAGCGACACAAAACATTTCACGCTCGGCCTCTCGCATTTCCTGCCGGGCGGCGGCGCGTCTAATTCGGCGTCCGCGACCGAGAAGATTTATCTCGTCGTCAGCGGCCGCGTCACTGTCGTCACCGACACGGGCGAGGTCACGCTGGGGCCGCTCGATTCCTGTCGCCTCGCGCCGGGTGAGGGACGCTCCATCGAAAACCGCACGAACGAAGCCGCCACCATGGC
>JANYDZ010000041.1 GCA_025363375.1 Hyphomicrobiales bacterium | reverse complement strand
GCGCGCCGCGATCGGCGCGCTGGTCTTTTTTGCGGCGCTTGCCGCGATGGGGAGCCCGGCGTCGGCCCAGTCCTGCCAGGGACAATTCAACAACATCAATTTCGGCAATGTCGATCCGACCAGCGGGCTGCCGGTCGATGTCGCGGGAACCTTTTCGGTGCAATGTCAGGGACTTCCCAATCGCACCGCGCGGGTGTGTCCGAACCTGGCTTCCGGCACTGGAGGCGACGCGGGCAGCGGCGCCGCGCGGACTTTGAAGCAGGGGCAGAACAATCTGCTGTTTTCGTTCTTTACCGACGCGGCGCGCACGCAGGTCTGGGGATCCTATCTCTGGGCCTACGCCGCGCAGTCGCCGTCGCCGCAATTCGACATCGCGCTGGGCTCCTCGGGACAGGCGACGCAAAGCTTTCCCATCTACGGGCGCGTTTACGCCAATCAAACAAATGTCGCGGCCGCCAGCTACGCGTCGAATTTCACCGGTCAAAACGTCACGATAGCGTCGGCATATTCGACCGTCGGCAATTGTGCGACGATCTCGGGCTTCGGCGGGCAGCATCCGGGATTTTCCGTCAACGCCGTCGTGATCAGCACCTGCAACATGACGACAACGCCGTTGAGCTTTGGCGTGAAGGCCCTGTTGACGACAATTACGGACGGCTCCGGGCAATTGCGCGTCACCTGCACCACCGGAGCCACGTATACAGTTGGGCTCAGCGGCGGGCTCAGCGGCGCGACGAGCCCGACGACCCGCAAAATGGTCAACAATACAAACAGTATAGTCTATGGGCTCTATGGCGACGCGGCGCGGACGCAGGGCTGGTTCAACACGCGCGCCTTCTACGAGGCGAACGGGACGGGCTCAGGCATTGCGCAGACCCTGACGGTTTATGGCCGCATGCCGGCGCAGCCGACGCCGCCTGTTGGAGTCTATTCCGACACTGTGGTCGCCACGATCACATACTGAAGGTTGCGAGGCGTTTTTCCGATCGGCGAGGGTTTGTTGAAGCTTGGTAAACTTATTTCGACCAGGATCGCGAAACGCGCGCGAATGTAATCGTTCATAGGAGACGCAAATTGGCAGAAACGCGGAACCCGGGACGTGTCCGCTCTATCCTTGGGGCGCAAATCGTCTTCAACAACCGCAATTCGACGCTGTCGTGCCAGGTGCGCGACATATCGTCGAAAGGCGCGCGGCTGTTGTTCAACGACGCGGTTTCCATCCCGCAGGAATTCGAGCTGTCCGTGCCCCAAAAGGGCAAAACCTACTGGGCGCGCCTGCGCTGGCGCGACACGGAAGGCGCCGGCGTCGAGTTTTTCACGCCCGGGCAGGAGCCGGCGACATCCAGCCGCGCCGCGGCGATGCCTGATCTGGTTCGCCGGCTGGCGGAACTTGAGCTTGAAAACGCGACATTGCGCCTGAAGGTGCTTGAGTTGACGCAGCGTCTTGAGGAACGACCGTCTTCCGACTCCGAGAAGGCGGCGTAGTCCGGCATGTCGTAATCCGGCATGTCGTAATCCGGTTGTCGTAATCCGGTTGTGGCGCGCCAGGGCCTTTGCCTGTAGCCTGACGCTCATGCCGCACGCTTTCCGTCTCTCGGCGAATATTTCGATGCTGTTCGCCGAACATCCTTTTCTCGACCGGATCGAGGCGGCGGCGAAAGCCGGGTTTGGCGCGGTCGAGTGCCAGTTTCCCTACGAATATTCCGCCGACGAGATCGCCGCGCGGGTGCGCGATCAGGGTCTGGTGATGAACGGGATCAACGCGCCGAACGGCGACGCCGCGCGCGGCGAATTCGGGCTTGCGGCGATGCCGGGCCAGCAATCGCGGTTTCGCGCGGCGTTTGAACGCGCCCTCGAATTCGGCCGCAAAGTCGGCGTCTCCACCATTCACTGCACGTCGGGCGCGCCGCCGGCCGGCGATTGTGTCGCGGCGCGGGCGACGTTTCTGGAAAATATGCGCTGGGCCAGCCTCGGCGCGCGCGGCGCGGGGGTGACGCTGCTGGTGGAGCCGCTGAACGCGGTCGACCGCCCCGGCTATTTTGTGTCGCGTTCCGACGATGTCGTCGCGCTGTTGCGCGAACTTGGTTGCGACAATGTCAAACTGCTGTTCGATTTTTATCATATCCAGATCATGGAGGGCGATCTGATCCGCAGACTGGAGCGGCACTGGCCGTTTATCGGCCATGTGCAGATCGCTTCGGTTCCCGGCCGCAACGAGCCCGATCTGGGCGAGGTGGCTTACACGATTGTGCTCGACGCGCTGGCCGCGCGCGGATGGGCGGGTTTTGTCGGCGCCGAGTACAATCCGCGCGGCGGCACGCTGGCCGGGCTCGGCTGGGCGCGGCCCTGGCTCGCGGCATGAGCGGCATTGCGGATCGCGCCGGGTTCATTGCCTCCCACACGCGCTGGCTGCCCGTGCCCCATGCGCCGGAGATTTCGCTGTTTGTCGCCGACGAGGCGACCGAGCTCTGGCAAAAAACGGAAGATGAACTGGGCGAAATCGGCCTTCCTCCGCCCTATTGGGCCTTCGCCTGGGCGGGCGGGCAGGCGCTCGCCCGCTATATTCTCGACAATCGCAAGCTGGTGGCCGGCAAGCG
>JANYDZ010000613.1 GCA_025363375.1 Hyphomicrobiales bacterium | reverse complement strand
CATGGGCGTCCAGATCATGGACGCCAAGGACCCCGCGACGGGCGAGTTGACGACGAAGTGGGAGGCGAAGCGGTGAGCGCGCAACCCGATACTCCCGACAGCGCCGCGCGCTTTCGCGCCGCTCAAAAATCCATCCGCAAGCTGAAGGCGGCCTGGGACGCGACGGGCCCTGCCACGGAGCCGCGCCCATGATCGCCATCACCCTTCGCCCCTACCTCGCCGCCGACGCCGAGTCCCTCGGCGAACTCTTCCGCGCCAGCGTTTATGAGCTCGCCGCCGACGACTACGACGAGGACCAGCGCGCCGCATGGGCGGGCAAGGCCGAGGACGAAGACGCCTTCGCCAGATCGCTCGAAAGCGCGCTCACCCTCGTCGCCATGCTGGAGGGCGAGATCGTCGGTTTCGCCTCGCTGAAGGGCGCGGACGTGATCGCCATGCTCTACGTGCTGCCGGAAGCCGCGCGCATGGGCGTCGCCTCGACGCTGATCGACGCGCTGGAAAAACTCGCGACGGCGCGCGGCGCGATGGAGCTCAAAACCGAAGCCAGCGAAACCGCGCAGCCCTTCTTCGTCAAACGCGGCTACGCGGCGCTGACGCGCAACACAATTCTCGTCGGCGACGAATGGCTCGCCAACACCACCATGTCGAAAAAACTCAGCGGCCCCAAAGTTCTTCACACTCCGCCGAAAGCGCTGCAATGAAACGCGAACGCCTCACCCTCTTCGACACGACCCTGCGCGACGGCGCGCAGACGACCGGCGTTGATTTTTCCCTCGACGACAAGCGCCATATCGCGGCCATGCTCGATGATCTCGGCATCGACTATGTCGAGGGCGGCTATCCCGGCGCCAATCCCATGGACACGGAATTCTTCAAAACGAAGCCGACGAAAAACGCGCGCTTCGCCGCCTTCGGCATGACGAAAAGGGCGGGCCGCTCGGCCGGCAACGATCCCGGCGTCGCCGGCCTGCTGGAAGCCGAAGCGGACACGATCGTTTTCGTCGCGAAAACATGGGACTATCATGTGCGCGTCGCGCTCGGCTGCACGCTCGACGAGAATCTCGATTCCATCGCCGATTCCATTAAATTCGTGCGCAATCGAGGCCGCGAGGCCATTCTTGACTGCGAACATTTTTTCGACGGCTTCAAGGCCAATCCCGCCTACGCCCTGCAATGCGCGCAAACCGCCCATGAGTCCGGCGCACGCTGGATCGTGCTTTGCGACACCAACGGCGGAACCCTGCCGCACGAGATCGAAGCCATCGTGGGCGAAGTCGCCAAACACGTGCCGGGATCGCATCTGGGCATTCACACGCACAACGACACTGAAAACGCGGTGGCGAACTCGCTCGCCGCCGTGCGGGCCGGCGCGCGGCATGTACAGGGCACGCTGAATGGACTTGGCGAGCGGTGCGGCAACGCCAATCTGGTTTCGCTCATCCCGACGCTGCTGCTCAAGAGCGAATATTCGGAGAAATTCGAGATCGGCGTCACGCCTGAAAAACTCGTTCATCTCGCCAAGATCAGCCATACGCTGGATGAATTGCTCAACCGCGCGCCCAACCGTCACGCGCCCTATGTGGGCGCTTCCGCCTTCGCCACAAAGGCCGGCATTCACGCCTCCGCCGTGATGAAGGAACCGCGCACCTATGAACATGTGGAGCCCGGGAGCGTGGGCAACACGCGCCGCGTGCTCGTGTCCGATCAGGCGGGCAAATCCAACATTCTCGCGGAACTGGAGCGGCTCGGCGTCGTCGTCAAAAAGGACGATCCGCGCGTCAACCGCCTGCTTGAGGAAGTCAAGGAGAAGGAGGCGCTCGGCTATGCCTATGAAGGCGCCGACGCCTCCTTCGAATTGCTGGCGCGTAAAATTCTGGGCGAGGTGAAGGATTATTTCGACATCGCCCGTTTCAGCGTCAACGTCGAGCGTCGTCACAACGCCCTGGGCGAATTGGTTTCAGTGTCGGAAGCCATAGTGAAGGTTGTCATTGACGGCGAGGAACTGCTCTCCGCCGCCGAGGGCAACGGCCCCGTCAACGCCCTCGATCTCGCCCTGCGCAAGGACCTGGGCAAATATCAAAAACACATCGCCGATCTCGTATTGCTTGACTACCGCGTGCGTGTTTTTCACGGCGGCACCGACGCCGTGACGCGCGTGCTCATCGAATTCGGCGACGCGCAAGGCAACCGCTGGTCGACGGTCGGAGTCTCCGCCAACATCATCGACGCCTCGTTTCAGGCGTTGACGGACGCGATTACCTACAAGTTGGTGAAGTCGGGGGCGTAGGCTCCTCACTCCACCAGATTGATCCGCCCGTCCTTGCACAGGTTCATGTTCGCCGCTTGCATCGACGATTCATCGTCGAAAGTGCCGGACAGGCTGAACACGCAGCCGACCTTCGCGGGAAGCTTGCCGGTGGCGCGCGCGCCCGGAGCCACATCGCGCGCGATCACGACGGACTCGCCGCCGTTCGTCGGCGTCGCCGTCAGTTCGAGCAGATTGGCGCCGCGTCGGTTCGTCACCACAATCGCGCCGCCGCGCAGGGCGGGTTCGCCGCGCGCGGCCCGGGTTTTCTTGGCGCCGCGTGTTCTTGTCTTCTTGGCGGCGACCTTGCGCGGCGCGGGTTTGCCCGCGCGCGACTTGACGGCGTCGACGACGGCATCCGTCGCGGCTTCGGTTGCTCCCGGCGGCAGGCTGGGCGCGCCGAGCCCTGGCAACTGCGCCATGGCGGGAAGCGCGAACCCGGCCGTCAGGCCGATGGCGGCGAGGGCGGCAAGGGCGGAAAGTCGAAACCGGTTTAACATCATGTGGCGCTCCAGAGATTCGTTTCGATTACCGTAGCTGTTTCAATCCACAAGGCAAATCGCGAGAAAGGGCCTGTGGACTAAAGACGTGGATCGTGTCCTTTTTCAGGGGCGGTTCTATGTTTTGCGGCGACGCGCAGCATTTCCACGATATCCTCGATCTTTTCGGCGACGAGATAACGCACTTCGAATTCGGGTTTAATGAAGCCCTGTTCGCGCATATGCGCAAACAGCGACAGGAGCGGCCGCCAGAATCCGGCGATATCGGCGATCAGCACGGGCTTGTCGTGACGCTCAAGCTGCACCCAGGTCAATTGCTCGACCAGTTCCTCAAGCGTGCCGACGCCGCCCGGCAGGGCGACGAAAGCGTCGGCTTCCTCAAACATCATGCGTTTGCGCGTGTGCATGTCATGGACGACGACGAGCTTCTGCGCGCCGTCAAAGCCCAGTTCCCGTTCCTTCAGAAATTCCGGAATAATGCCGGTGACATGGCCGCCGTGATCGACCACGGCCCGCGCCAGAACGCCCATCAGGCCGTTGTTGCCGCCGCCATAGACGAGGCCGATTTTCTCCCGCGCCAGCATTTTGCCGAACGTCTCGGCGGCGGCGTGAAATCGCGGGTCGCCGCCTGGCGCCGAGCCGCAATAGACGCAGACATTTCGAATCTGACGGGTGCGAATCTGACGGGTGTTTGTCATGGATCATCACTTCTCGCGCGGTTCGACCGGGGTCAAGCCGAAACTTTTCCCGCCGAAACTTTTCCCAAATGCCATATGCGGCAGGGAAGTCCCCTACAAGGATATGTCCCCTACAAGGATATGGCGCTTTTGCCCCGCAGGCGCTAAGTTATGGAAATTCCAAGACCAGTCTGGAGCTCATGGTCAAGTTAGCGCTGAACAACACCGCCCTTTACGCGATCGCCGCCGTTGGAGTCTCGGCGGTGGGTACAGTCGCCTGGCGCGCGGCGGGCGGGTCCGCGCCCGGTTCGACGCTCGAGGCGCCGCCCGC
>JANYDZ010000603.1 GCA_025363375.1 Hyphomicrobiales bacterium | reverse complement strand
GTGAGAACAACGCGTCAATACAACAGGAACGGCCTCGCTGAACAAACCGATTCGCATTGTCGATAGACCGGCGATACCTAGGAATGAGCCAAAGGGCATTGAGATGAACATTCAACACAGCGAACCGCGGGAGAGGATCACTCCCGCTCCCGCCGAACTGATCGCCCGCAGCGCCTTGCTCGTGGATGGCGTCGCGGCCCGCGCCGCGGCCTGCGAAGCGGCGCGGCGCGTGCCGGAGGAGACGATCGCCGAGTTCAAACGGCTGGACCTGCACAAGGCCTTGCTGCCCAGGCGATATGGCGGCTTTGAGGGTAGTTTTACGACGCTGGTCGGCACCAGCATGAACTGGGGCAAGGTCTGCGCGTCCAGCGCCTGGGTCTGCGGACTGTATATGGCCCATAACTGGTTGTGCGTGATGTTCCCCGAAAAATGCCAGGACGATATCTGGGGCGGCAATCCGGACGCGCTGATCTCGGGCTCTTACGCGCCTGTCGGCAAGGTTGTTCCAGCCCCGGGCGGCTATCGGCTGTCCGGACGCTTTCCGTTTTCCAGCGGCGTGCCCGGCGCCGACTGGAACCTGTGCTCGGCCATGATCCCCAAAGGCCCGGACGGCAAAATGACGCCGTGTTTCACGATTCTTCCAAAGTCCGATTACGCCATCGACTGGGAGAGCTGGAAGACGGTCGGGATGAGCGGGACGGGCAGCTATGACGTGATTGTCGACGACGTCTTCGTGCCTGAGCACCGGCTCCTGAGTTTCCCCGACGCGGTTGGCAGTACGGGCCCTGGCGCTTTTGCCCATGACAATCCCTTCTATCGGCTATCGTTGTTGACGAATGTTCCTTTTGCCCTCGCGGTTCCCGCCGTGGCCGCCGCCACTGGATCAATCGAGCGTTTTATCGCCGAAAACAAAGTTCGCTCCACGCACGGAGCGGTTGTTCTGGGCGGCAAAAAAGTGGCTGAATTCCAGACGATTCAGAAACGCGTTGGCGAGGCGCTGGCGCGCGTCGACGCCTGCCAGGCGGTCGCCTTTCGCGATGTGGCGGAGGCGGAATCCGACGTGCGCGCAAATGGCGGGCAATCGCTGGGCATGCGCCTGCGCAACCGGCGCACGCAATCCTTCATCGCGCACGAGGCGCAAACGGCGATGAATCTGATCTTCGACGCCGTCGGGGGGCGCGCGCTGCAATACGATCACCCGATCCAGCGCGCTTGGCGCGATGTCGCGGCCATCAATCATCACATCAGCCTGAATTTCGACGCGGTGATGTCAATGTACGGGCAGCACATGTTCGGCCTGCCGCTGGAAGGGCAGTATTGAGCGGCGGCCCGCGACAGCAGGCAAATGCCTGCTCAAAGCGCTGGCCTGATTCGGCAAGACAGCGTATAGTGGCCCCTGCGGGGGCGCGATTTAGTCGTCCCATTTTGGAGGGAGAGACCGATGGGTTCGAAAGACACGCCGATGGGTTCGAAACAAACCAGCCGCAGGGACCTCCTGAAGCGCGGCGCAGCGTTGGCCGGTGGGTTGACGACCGGAGCGGCGGCGCCGGCGCTCGGCCAGACACACGACCATGCTTCGGGCGAGTTGCCGGAAGAGGTCAATCCGATGATCATGGGCACCAAGGCGCTGATCGAATACGGCCAGCGCTCGCGTTTCGTGACCTCGAAGCGCATGGGGCATCCGATCGGCGGCAGGCCGTCCCCCGACGCGTTCGGAAAGGTTTTTCACGTGGCCTCGCCGCTGCAGGATTCCGTTGGCGTCATCACGCCCTCGTCGCTCCATTACGTGGCGACGACCCGCGGCTCCTACCTTCCGGACATCGATCCCGCGCAACACACGCTGATGATTCACGGCCTGGTGGATCGGCCGCTGACCTTCTCCATGGAGGACTTGAAGCGCCTCCCTTCGGTCACCCGGTTGCACTTCCTCGAATGCGCGGGAAACCGGCATAACGGACGCCAAAAGACCGTGCAGGAATCGCACGGAATGACCAGTTGCGCCGAATGGACCGGCGTGCTCCTTTCAACGCTGCTCAAGGAGTGCGGACTGAAAAGCGGCG
>JANYDZ010000602.1 GCA_025363375.1 Hyphomicrobiales bacterium | reverse complement strand
CACTCCTGCCCGAGTTTGGTCGCGAGCAGGCAATGGTTCTTGCCCTTGTCGACGATTTGCAGGCCGATGACGCGCGTCCAGTAGTCGATCTGCCGTTCGAGATCGGGCGTCGTGAATGTGGCGTGGCCCAGCCGTTTGACCTGAATCATGCGTGTCTCCCGTTTCTCAATTGAGATTGTTTTTGAGGCTGTCGATCGCAGCCTGCGGCGCCGCGTCGATTTCCCGCATCAGCGCCTTGATTTGCGCGCCGCCCAGCGGGTTCACGTCGACGCCGATGCGGTCCGCCGGCACGCCGGGCGGCAGGATGAAGGGATAGGTCGTCTTGTATTTCACCGAATGGACGCGCAGCGCGTGCCGGCCCGTTTCATCGCGCGCGAGTTCGATGGCGGTCGGCGCGTCCGGCAATTCGGCGATGCGTTCGAGGCCGAATTGCCGGATCGCGCGCATATGTCTCCCCGCCTCGAGTGTCGCCCCATCGCGCCGTTTTATGGCACGGGGGCGGCGCGCTTCACAAGCCGCGCTTGATCTCGAACGCGGGATGCGTGAAGGTCGCGGCCTGATCGGGGGATGGGCCGCAAAGCGCGGCCATGGAGGAAACATGAGTCATTTTCTGGCGAGCGAAGCTTCGGCGTCCACAACGGCGGATTGCGCCTGCTGCGACATTTCGCGGCGCGGCTTCCTGCGCTCGGCGGGCGCGCTGGCCGGCGCCGGCGCGATCGGCGCGCCCGTCCTCGCGCAAACGCCGTCCGCGCCGACGCGCATCGACACGCATCATCATTTCTATCCGCCGGCGGTGCAGAGCTTTCCGGGCGTCGCCAGCCCGCTGATCGCCGCCTGGAGCCCCGCTAAAACGCTTGAGGAGATGGATAAGAACGGGGTGAAGACCGGCATTCTCTCCATGGCCTCGGCGCCGGTCGCTTGGTATCAGATGGAGACGCAGGCCTCGCGCAAGTTCGCGCGCGACATCAACGATTACGGCGCGAAGATGATGGCCGACAAGCCCGGCCGCTTCGGGCTGTTCGCGTTCCTCTCCATGGTCGACGTGGAAGGCTCGCTGAAGGAAATCGAATACGCCTTCGACACGCTGAAAGCCGACGGCGTGGGCCTCTCCACCGTATACGTGGACAAATATCCGGGCGACGCGAAATTCGCGCCGGTCTTTGAAGAGCTCAACCGCCGCAAGGCCGTGGTCTACTTTCATCCCACGACCGCGGCCTGCTGCGTGGGCTATGTGCCGCAGGCCGGCGATTCCTGGGCGGAAGTGCCGCACGACACGACGCGCGCCATGCTGAGCCTGATGTTTACCGGCTCGCTGCTGAAATACCGCGACATCAAGTTCCTGTGGTCGCATGGCGGCGGCACGATGCCCATGCTGGCGGGCCGCGTCGACTGGCTGTCGAACCTGCAGGTGAAAAACCGCAAGGAGCTTTTGCCGGACGGCATTGAAGCCGAGTTGAAGCGCATGTGGTACGACACGGCGAACGCGGGCTACGCCAGCTCCATGGCGGCGATGCTGAAACTCGTGCCCGCGTCGCAAATTGTGCTGGGCACGGATTACCCGTACATCACCACCGAATGGAACATGAAGGCGTTGCGCGGCGCCGGCATTTCCGACGAGATGATCCGCGGCATCGAGACTGAAAACGCCAAGGCGCTGATTCCGCGCCTCAAGGCTTGAGCAAACGGGAACCAATCATGTCCAGGACAATTCTTCACGGCTATTTCCGCTCTTCGGCGGCGTTCCGCACGCGCATTGCGCTCAATCTCAAGGGCCTGTCCTACGAGCAGCAGGCCTACCACCTGCGCAAGGGCGAGCAGCGCTCGCCCGATTTTGTGAAGCTGAACCCGCAGGGGCTGGTTCCCGCGCTTGAAATCGACGGCCATGTGCTGACGCAATCCCTCGCCATCATCGAATATCTCGAGGAGACGCATCCCCTTCCGCCGCTGCTGCCGAAGGACGCGGCGGGACGCGCCCGTGTTCGCGCGCTGTCCTACGCCCACGCGATTGAAATCCACCCCATCAACAATCTCAGGGTGTTGCAGGATATCGCCTCGCGGTTCAAAGCGGATGAGAAGGCGGTCGCCGACTGGTTCCGTCACTGGGTGAAAGAGACCTTCGGCCCGATCGAAGCCATGCTGGCCCACGACAAGGCGACCGGAATATTCAGCCACGGAGACCAGCCCACGCTGGCGGACGTCTGCCTCGTGCCGCAGGTCGTCAACAACGCGCGCTTCGATGTGGATATGACGCCCTATCCCACGATCAGCCGCATCCACAAGGCCTGTCTGGAACTACCCGCTTTCGCCGCCGCCATGCCGGCCATGCAGCCGGACGCGGAATAGGTCCAGGTTACGCGGCGGGGCGGCGCAGGTCGCAATCGAAGACGACCTCGCCGCCATCAAGCGGATATACGTCCGTTTTCGGACGCAGCGCCTGATCGAGCCGCGCAATCGGCGCAAGATCAAGCCCCGTCTTGCCCGAGCCGATGATGACCGGCGCCACCAGAATGTGCAGCCGATCAACGCAGCCCGCGTCGATAAAGGCGGAGATCGTGCGCGCGCCGCCCTCGATTAAAATCCGGCGCAAACCGCGCTGAAACAAAGCCTCGATAATGGCGCGGGGCGGGATCAGGCCATCGACGAGCGGCAGGCGCACCAGTTCTGCCCCGTGCGGCGTCCAGCCGGCGGCGCTGACAAGGAGAAGTTTGACGCCGTCCCGGGCCAGCCACTTGCCGCTGGAGCCGACGCGTCCTGTGGGGTCGATGACCACCCGCGCTGGATTTTTTCCCTTGATCCGGCGGACGTTCAACTGCGGATCGTCCGCCTCGATGGTTCCGGCCCCGACCACAACAGCATCCACCTGGGCGCGAATCCGGTGCAGGTGGTCAAGGGCGGCATCCCCGTTGATGCCGCGCGATTCTCCGGTTTGCGTGGCAATTCGGCCATCAAGCGAGAGCCCGAGCTGGGCCACGACAAATGGCGCCTCGGGCGCAGCCGAACGGAAGGGCGCGAAAATATCCAGCGGCGCGGCGGCCTCGGCGGAGGGACTATTCAGCTTGCGTTCATCCGGCGGCGTCTTAAGTGGCGCGTCATTCATGGATGCTCCTAGTTTTTTGGTCCGGGTTGAGGTATGCAGCACCCACTGCTGATACGAAAGATCATCGGACATAACTTTTTAGGCGCGTTGAGTCGGGGGTCGCGTGACTGAAATCAAGCATATTCTGGAAACCGAAGGCGGGCTAAGCCAGGTTTCGGTCGAACGGGCCATTTCCGAAATCCGCGCCGGTCGTCCGGTGGCGCTCAAATCAGGTCGGTCTCACGTTTTGGTGATCGGCGTTGAAGCGCTTGATTCCCGGCTGGCCGCCGTCCTCGCTCCCCTCGCCAAACGCAGCGCGAAACTGGTGCTCCCCGCGCCGCGCCTGCGCCGTCTCGGCCTCGACCGCTCCAAGCCGGGCGCTATCGCCCTCCCGCATCTCGACCTCGGACGGATCGCGACGCTCAGCCTTGAAGTCGGCGCGCGTATCGACGCGCCGGTCGCCGCTCTCGGCAAACTCGACGTTGCCGCGCTGGAACTTGCGCGCGTGGCGCTGGTGCTGCCGGCCATCGTGGTGATCCCGGTTTCGGCCAACTCGATCGAGGGCCAGGGCCTGCTGCGGGTCGAAGCCAAATTTATCGAGGCCTATCGCGCGGTCGGCCTGCGCGACCTCAATATCGTGGGGCGCGCTCCCGTGCCGCTGGAAGGCGCGCCGGACACGGAATTCGTGATTTTCCGGGGCGGCGAAGGCCTGCGCGATCAAGTGGCCGTCATCGTCGGCAAGCCGGATTTCGCCGAGCCCGTGACCGTGCGCCTGCACTCGGCCTGCCTGACCGGCGATTTGTTCGGCAGCCTCAAATGCGATTGCGGCGACCAGTTGCGCCACACGGCCCGCCACATGGCGGAGACCGGCGGCGGCGTACTGCTTTATCTCGATCAGGAAGGGCGCGGCAACGGACTCTCCAACAAGATGCGCGCCTACAGACTGCAAGCGCAGGGCTTCGACACCTATGACGCCGACGAAGTGCTCGGCTTCGACCACGACCAGCGCGGTTTCGATTTCGCCGCCCTGATGCTGAAACAGCTCGGCATCTCGCGCGTGCAGGTGATGACCAACAATCCCCTGAAGATCGCCGCGCTCGAAGCCGCGGGCCTCGAAGTCGTATCGGACAAACGCATCATGGGCCGTCAGACCGACCAGAACATCCGCTATCTCGCTTCCAAGCGCGACCGCGCCGGCCATTTTATCGAGATGGACGACGGCCACGCGCTGGCCGGCGTGAAAGACTGAAACCGCGCCCGTCAAGCGAGGCCTTGCCGTGAGCTATTCGCAAGGCGCTGGCGACGCGAAATCCGCGCAGTCGCGCCTTGACGCTCCGCGTCTTGAAAACTGGCGGCTCGCCTATATCCTTTTTTGCCTGGGCGCGCTGGCTCTGGCCTCGCCCTGGCTGTCGGGCTTCTACACGATCCCGTGGGACGCCCGGGCGCAGGCGTATCCGCAGATTGTCTTTCTGGCGAAGGCGCTGGCGTCCGGCGACAGTCCCTTCTGGGCGCCCGGCGTGTTTGCCGGCCATCCGCAGATCGCCGATCCGCAATCGCTGATGTTCTCGCCGCCGTTTCTGCTGCTGGCCCTGCTCAATTCCGCGCCGGGTTTTGTCGCCGTCGATTCCGTCGTTTTCCTGATGCTGACGATCGCGGGACTGGCGCTGATGGCGTTGTTTCGCGATCACGCCTGGCGCCCGGAGGGGGCGCTCGTGGCGGCTTTCGCCTTCTCGTTTGGCGGCTCCAACGCGTGGCGCCTGCAACATATCGGCGAGGTCCTGTCGCTGTGCTGGTTTGTCGTCGCGCTGTTTTTTCTGTCGCGCGCGCTGACGCGCTGTTCGCGCCTCTATGGACTTATGGCGGGGATTACGGCGGGGTTCATGGTGCTTGGCCGCGACCAGATCGCGTGTTTATGCGCCTATTTGCTGGCGCTCTTCGTGCTGTGGGAACTCGGCGGCGCCTATTTCTTTTTTCGCCTGCGCGGCGCGCTTCGCCCGCTCTTTGCCGGCGTGATCGGCGGACTGACCGTGACCCTCGTGCCGCTCGCCTTCACCATCGCGCTCGCCGCGCAGTCGAACCGTCCCGCGATCGATTTCGCCAGCGCCGCGCGCGGCTCGCTCGCGCCTTTGTCGCTGCTCACCGCTGTGGTTTCGAACCTGTACGGCGTCGATGGCCCCATGGCGGAATTCTGGGGACCGCCGAGTTCGATGGTCTGGGGCGACAATGATTTTGTGCTCGCCCGCAACATGGGCGCGGTCTATTTCGGCGCGGTTCCGTTGTGCGCCCTGCTCGGCGTTGGTCTTGCGCGCGGCAAGCTGTTGCGCCCGGAAATTAATTTCTACGTCGTCGGCGCGCTGCTGACCCTGTTCTACGCCCTGGGGTCTTACACGCCTTTCTTCCGCTGGGCCTTTCATGTCCCCGGGGTCGACCTGTTTCGGCGCCCGGCGGACGCGACCTTTCCGCTTTGCGCCCTGCTGGCGATCCTCGCGGGTTATTGCGTGCACGCGGCCATGTGGCACGCGCCGTCGCAGGCGCCGGGCGCGCCGCCCCCGCTGCGCGTACAGGGCGTCCCGTTGCGCTGGACCAGCCTGCCGCTCGTCGCGATGGCTTTTGGCGCTTGCGTTTTTGTCGCCTGGGACCACGGCCGTCTCGTTCAGGCGACAATGCCGCTGGCGGTCGCCGCAATATCCCTGTGCGTCGCTTTCGCCGCGCTGTTCGTGGCGCGGCGCTATTGCCGGAGCCACCCCGCGCTCGTGACGGCGATGCTGGCGCTCGTCATGGTCGGCGATCTCGCGGTCAGCAACAGGCCGAATGAATCGACCGCCCTGCCGCCTGATGTCTACGACGTCCTGCGTCCCGGCACATCCAACCAAACCATCGCGCTCATCAGGAAGAAGCTGGCTGAAACGGCGGCGCCCGACCGGCGCGACCGCGTCGAACTTGCAGCGGTCGGTTACGAATGGCCGAACGCGGGGCTCGTGCACGGCTTTGATCACGATCTCGGATTCAATCCCGTGCGACTGAAGCTCTTCGTGGACGCGACCGGCGCGGGCGATCAGATCGCCATTCCCGAGCAGCGCCGTTTTTCCCCGCTTTACGCGGGCTTCCGTTCGCCGCTTGCCGATCTGCTCGGCGTGCGCCTCGTGCTGTCGGGCGTTCCGCTTGAGCAAATGGACAAGAGCTACAGGCAGGGCGACCTGACGTTCGTGACGCGGACGAAGGACGCCTATGTCTTCGAAAATCCGCGCGCCCTGCCCAGGGTGCTGTTCGCCGGTCAGGCGCGCAAGGCCGATTTCAACGCGATGCTGCGCGCGGGAAACTGGCCTGACATCGATTTCCGCCGCACTGTCCTGCTCGAGGAGGACGACGGGACCGCGCCGCGTGGGCCAGGCGAGGCGCGCATTGCATCCTATGCAAATACGGAAGTCGTCGTCGAGACGGATTCGCCGCACGGCGGTTACGTCGTTCTCAACGACGTTTTCCATCCCTGGTGGGTCGCCGACATCGACGGCGCGCCGGCGCCCATCCTGCGCGCCAACGTGATGTTCCGCGCCGTCGTCGCTCCCTCCGGCAAGCATCGGGTGACGTTTCGATTCGAGCCTTTCGGCGGATTGTGGGCGCAGACGCTGGTTGAGGCGCGGGCCAGGGCGCGGTCGATCGCGCTGCCATCGTTCAAAATCTGGGGGCAGTGATCGGCGCAGCGCGTGAGGGGGCGAAGCCCATCATGTCCGCGTTCGATCAGTCCCGCATGCGACAGCGCATCGCGCCGCTGCGTTGTCGCAACGCTGGCCAATAGATCGAAATATTTCTCAGTTGGCGGTTGGCCCGAGCAGCTTTTTGACGCGCTCCAGCACGGGCCTGGGGGTCGCGTAGACCCGCTCCAGCAGCTTTTGCACGTCGTCGCCTTTCGTCGGTTGAATCTCCGCCTGCATCTGCGCGCCTTCGGCGACGAAGGCCGGATCCCGCATCGTTGCGTCAAAGGCGCGGCGCAGGATTTCGAGGCGCGCGGGCGGCGTGCCGGGCGCGGCGGCGAAATTGCGGCCGATGTTGGTGCCCGCCGTCAGAACTTCCAGCATCTGCCGGTCGTCTGGTTTTGAGATCAGCTCGCGGGCGAGCGGCGTCTCGGCGAGGTCTGGATGTTTTTCAGCGCCAAGCTGCAAGAGGTAGTTCAGCTTGCCGTCGCGGATCCAGTCGGGCTTCGCCGCTTTCAACGCCGACCATGTGATGCCGCACCGCCCATGCGCCTCGCCTGTTTCAATCGCGAGAAAGGATTCTTTTGAACCCAGATAGCCAGTGATGACGCGGAACTTCGTCCCGAGCGCTTCGTTGAGCAGCACGGGATAGGTGTCGGTGTCGGAGCCCGCGCCGGTTCCCGCGACAACCATCTCGCGTTTTTTCGCGTCGTCGATTGTCGCGAATGGGCCGGCCTTCCAGGAGACGCACAGGGAGATGTCGCGGCTGACGGCTCCAACCCAGGCAAACTTGCTGGCGTCGTAGCCATGATCGCGCGGGCCGATTAAAGGCTCCAGCAAAGGCCCGCCGGAAAAAGTCGCGAGCGCCGTCCCGTCCTTTGGCGCGGTGTCGTTGAGAAAGCTCGCGGCGCGAATGCCGCCCGCGCCCGGCATGACCTGCACATTGACGGGGGGATTGCCGGGGATGTGCCGGCCCATGTGGCGCGCCAGCCAGCGCGCGTAAAGATCAATGCCGCCGCCCGCCGTGCCCGCGACATAAATGTTGACGGGCTTGCCGGAGAATTCCGGCTGCTGCGCCGCGGCGGGCGCGACAAGCGCGGCCAGACACGGGAAGAACGCGATCAGCCGCATGTCGCCTCCAGAGCGTCGGCAAAGTCTATTTTCCCGCGCCGCTGATCAGCGCGCGCACGCGTTCCGTCACGGCTTTCGGCGTGGCGTAGGTGCGCGCCATGATGGCCTGCGCGTCGACGCCGGATGTGGGCGCGATGTCGGATTGCGTCTGCTCGGCCTCGGCGAGGAAGGCCGGGTCCTTCATCGTCGCGTCGAAGGCCTTGCGCAACATTTCCACGCGCGCGGCGGGCGTTCCGGGCGGCGCCGCAAAGGGGCGGCCCAGCACCGTGCCGATCATCATCAGTTCGAACATCTGCCTGTCTTCCGGCTTTGTTATGAGATCAAAAGCGAAGGGCACGTTGGGGATGGTCGGGTTTTTCTCCGCGCCGATCTGCAGCAGGATGTTGATCTTGTTGTCGCGCAGCCAGTCGGGCTTTGACGCGCGCAGGGACGACAGCGACATGCCGCAGCGGCCATGCACTTCGCCCGATTCGATCGCCATGAAAGTTTCCTTGGTGCCGAGATAGCCGGTGATGATGCGCGTTTTCATGCCCAGCGCCGCGTTGAGGGCGAGGGGATAGGAATCCGTCTCCGAGCCCGCGCCGGTGCCGGCGACGATGAACTCCTGCTTCTTGGTGTCGTCGAGCGTCTGGAAGGCGCTCGCCTTCCACGCGATGCAGAGCGTCACGTCGCGGCTCATGGCGCCGATCCACTGGAACTGGCTCATGTCGTAGCCGGGATTGCGCGCGCCCACGAGGGGCTCGATCAGGGGACCGCCGGGAAAGGTCGCGAGCACGGAGCCGTCTTTCGGCGCGGCTTCCGCCATGTAGTTCGCCGCGCGGATGCCGCCGGCGCCGGGCATGTCCTGCACGTTGACGCTCGGGTTGCCGGGAAGGTGACGGCCAAGGTGGCGGCCGAGAAACCGCGCGTAAAGATCAATGCCGCCGCCGGCGGTGCCGGCGACCTGGATGGTGACGCCCTTGGGGAACGGGTCCTGCGCGAGGGCGGGACCTGCGGCGGGCGCGGCGAGGGCGAAAGCAACAATGGAACTGCGTATGGGCGACATTTTACACGGGCTCCGCGTCAATCAGGACAAACGCTAGCACGGCGGGCTCCGCGCCGCGATTGCTCCAGGCGTGATTGGTGCCGCGCTGCACCAGCGCGTCGCCCTGTTTCAGCAGGACTTCGCCTTCGTCCATCAGCGCGTAAATCTCGCCCGACAGCACGATGGCGTAGTCAATCGACGCCGTCCTGTGAAAGCCTGGATGGCGCGCGCCCGAGCGGTCGATGGCGCCGGCGCGCCCGGTGCCGTCATCCACATGCGAGGCGTGTTCCTTTTGCAGCGCGCCGAGCCGTTCGCTGTCCGGCGGATAGGAAATGACGCGGAACACGCTGCCGTTTTTCGGCGGCGGCAGGCGAAAGGCGCGCTGCGTGGGATCCTCGGAGCCCTGATTGCTGGCCGGCGTCGCGGCGGTGTCCCAGAGTTCGGTGACTTGCGTCGAGCCGGAGCTGCGCTGATACACATGCGGCGCGGCGCCATCCAGGATGAAGATGGATTTGCCTTGCGAATTGTGGCCGGTGACGACGCGGCGAACGGGCATGGAGACAAAGCGCCTGATGTTGCAATCCCAAATCAGTCTAGCGCCATTCATTATTTTTGGATACGCGCCGGGCTATGCGTCGGGATCAATCACACGGATTTGCCGCCGCCCGTGCAATGATGTCCGGAGCGCAGATCATCGCGGCGAACGGCGTCGAGGGCGCAAACACGTTCGTCGTTAGCCCCCTCTCCCGTCGCAAGTCGGGTTTACCCGACTTGCGCATTTTGAATGCCGAAGTCGGCAACAGCCGACTTCGGATGCGGGAGAGGGTGGCCCATAGGGCGTCCGCAAGGACGCCCGTCCTTGCGGGCGGGCTATGGGTCGGGTGAGGGCGATTCAGATTAGTAGGGCACCGGGGCGCGGTAGCGCGAGGAGCCGGCGCAAAGGGGTTCCATGTCCGATAAGTGGGGATTATGGGACATTGGGAAGAGCTTGCCTGCGCATAGAAGCCCCAGCAGGATTGGTCACGGTGTTCGTACCTTACTGCTCGCTCGCACTGTCACAGCGCGTGCTCGAAATGCAGGATCAATCCGCCCCGCAGCTTCCAGACGACCAAGCAATGGCCGAAGTACCTCCGCCTTCGCCGCAGGGGCCTCCGCCAACGATAGCGCGCTGAACCCATTTTTGATTTTCAGATGCAGTCTGTTGGGAACGCGCGTTCCGCTGATTGTGTTGCAAACACCGGTAATAACCTTGGGGTCTGATGCCGAAAATTTGTAGGCTTTGTGGGATTTGAGGCCATGACGTGCGATCAGTTTATGTAACTGAAACAAAATCCCTTTGTTTGCCTGTAATCCGCTCAACGTCATATCATCGACGTAACAAGTCATCGTCAGACCATAAATATGCGCAAGTTCTGCAACCTCATCGAACATTGGCTTATGAGCATAATAAGCAATTATTGGGCTTGCGGCTCCGCCAGTGGGGAGATGTCCGTCAAATGTGAGTATGTCGGCGATCAATCCAGCAACGTCGCGACGACACGCTAGCGGCCCAGCAAAAAAATTGAAAACCGATGCGCGCGTCACTGACGCGAAAAATTTTTTCACGTCCACCTTGATCGCGGGCATTGCTGGATCGTGCGCAG
>JANYDZ010000542.1 GCA_025363375.1 Hyphomicrobiales bacterium | reverse complement strand
GCTCGAAATATCCGGCTGACGCATCCCATCAGCGCTGGAATACCGCCGCTGGCGCTCGGGTTGATCCTTATTTTCCCTCGCCGCAAATTTCGGCGCGCCGAAGTGCGCGCGGCCGGCGCCCAACCAACCCCGATTGCCTCGCAAAACGAAGTATAATGCCTCGCGAAGCGGACGTTCACCCACTTGAAAGGAGCTCATGACATGTCAATTGCACCGACCCGGCTTGCAAAGCTACTTGCAAAACGCCTTGCAAAATTCCTGGGGGGCGTGTTGCTCCTTTCGCCCGGCATCCAGGCGAACGCCGCGAAAATCCATGTCGTAAGCACGGGAAACATCCGGCCCGCCCTCTTTGATTTGCAAGCCCTGTTCGAGCGCGCGAACACCGACAAAATTGTGCTTCAAATTCAGGGCGCGGCGGCGACGCAACGGCGCATTCTTGAAGGTGGCGACGGCGATGTCGTCATCGGGACGCGCGCCATGCTCGAGGCATTGCAGGCGGCGGGGAAAGTGAAGGCCGGCTCGATTGCCGACGTCGCCTATTCGTCGGTCGGCGTTGTCGTGCGACTGGGGCAGCCGACGCCCGACATCTCCACCGACGAAAAATTCAAGGCCTTTTTGCTCGCCGCTGATTCCATTGCTTATCCCGATCCAGCGAAGGGTAGTCTGGGCGGCAATATATTCGCATCCGTGATCCAAAGCTGGGGCATCGAGGATCGGATCAAATCGAAAAGCCTGCTCGTCGATGGCGGCGAAACGGCCGCGCATATGGTGGCTGATGGAAAGGCTCGTTATGGAATCAATCAAATTGCCGAAATGCTGCCGGTTCCGGGCCTCGCTTATCTATCGCCGCCACCGCCGTCGATGACCGACAAAATTATCGTCGCCAGCGGCGTCCTGAGCACGGTCCGTGAAGAGGCGGTCGCGGGCGCGAACGCGTGGATATCGTATATCACCGGCGCCAATGCGGTTGCGATCCTCAAGGCCCGCGGGATGGACGCCAGGCCCCCGCGGTAAGCCGTGTCGGAACTCATTTTTCGGGCATTTCGGAGGCGGCCCCTCTTACCCGATCCACCAACCCCATGGCATCAACAGGCGCCGCATCCCCGCGCCACGCCACATGCCCGTCCGGCCGCACCAGAACGAGCTTTTTCTCGTACATGTCAACGACAAGCTTTTCGTTGATATCCACCACTTGCACAGGCATTCCGCGCCTTCTCGCCGCTTCAACCAAAGCTGAAACGTCGAGCGGCGCGGCGCCCAGCCGCAACAGCACAAACGTCTTCCCATACAGATCGATCGTCGAGCGCCCGTCCTTCATCCACACATGCGGCGCCCGGCAACCCGCGTGCGAAGTCTGCACATAGGTCGCGACGTCCAGCGGCGGCAGCGCGCCGCCGTCGGGCACACAGATCGGCGAGTTCTCATAGCGATAGCCAATGTGGATGCCGAGCGTAAACCATTCGTGGCTCATGCGCTCGGTGTACCAGTCGCCGTATTCCTTGCGCGCCGCGTCGCCCGCGGGGCCCGGCTGAAAAATTTCCGGCGGCGGCTTGCGGTTGCGCGTCTCCAGCATGCGCCCGAGATTGGCGGCCGCCTCGCGCACGTTGCGCGCGGCGATGGGCTTGCGCTCGTTTTCGTAGCTTTGCATGAGGTTCGGCCCGCCCCAACCGCGCAACATGGCTTCGAGCTTCCAGGTGATGTCGCAGACTTCCTGCAGCCCCGTGTTCATGCCGAAGGCGCCCGTTGGCGAAAGCTGATGCGCGCTGTCGCCAACGAGAAACACGCGTTTGGAGCCAAACCTGTCGGCGACAAGTTCGCGCCGCGTCCACGGCATGGTCGAGAGGATCTCGATCTCGCATTCTCCGGCGACGGCGCGTTTGATTTCGGCGCGCAAATCGTCTTCCGCGAGATCGGCGCGGTTGCCGGAGCCCACCAATGAAAAGCGGTAGTTGTCGTAGCCGTCAATGGCGACGATCGTCGCGAAGGTGCCGTCGGGCCCCACAAAAATGTAGCGGTAGCCGTGCTTGATTTTCTGTTTCGAGGAGAGATCGCGCGACTTGAAAATCACGTTGGTCGTGTAGGTCAGCACGGCGTTGCCGGTCATGGTGATTCCGAGCTTTTCGCGCACGATGGAGCCCGCGCCGTCGCAACCCACCAGATATTGCGCCTCGACCTCCCGCGTCGCGCCGCTTTTCACGTCGCGAATGACCGCGCGGACGCAATCGTCATGTTCGGTGAAATCGACGAGCTCGGTGAAATAGCGGCGGTCCACCTCCTTGAACCCGCCAACCCAGCGGGCAATGACGGGATCGAAAAAGTTCTGCGGGCAGCGCTCGCGTCGCTGCGGCGATTGCTCGGGATAGGGCTCGTCGTCGCAGTTGGGGAAAGGCTCGCGGCCCAGTTCATACCCATTGACGAGGCCCGTCACCCAGACATTGTCCTGCGGCCATTTGCGATTGTAACCGGCGTTCTCAACCTCCCTCACGAGGCCCCAGCGCCGGCACAGCTCCAGCGTGCGCACATGCGGCATGTCCATCTTCGGCTGGGTGACGACGCCGTCGCCCCGCTCGATTTCAAGACTGGATATGCCGCGCCAGGCGAGATCGCCTGCGACGCAAAGGCCCACCGGGCCGGCGCCGACGACAAGAACGGGCGTTTTCATGCGGGGTCCTTCAATTTCTTTACACGCGTCGGCTTTCGACGGCGCAAAATAGTCGTGTAGCCGATCCGCGCGTCGCGGCGCAACGCGGACCGTCATCCCTTGTTCCAGCGCCTCGACCTCATGAAAGCCGATCGCCGCTCGACGCGCGTCCACGTTGCCCGTGTCGAATCGTGGGCAATACCCGGCTTGTCAAACCATCGCTTTTCTGCGCATCACATCGCCTTCGCCGCCCCCCCGGTCAGGCGTGACGCCTCAAAAGCATCTATGGAAAGGACTTCCACATGGGACGGATCGTTCACCTCGCCATCAAATGCGCGTCCAGGGAGACCTACGAGAAGTCGGCCCGGTTTTACAAGGATGTCTTCGGCATCTACGAGACCAAGAACACCTATGACCGCGGCCATCATTCCAAACATATGACCGACGGCAATATCGATCTCGCGCTGATGCTTTACGACAGCGAGGACGAGAAGGAAGCCAGGCTCGCCGGCCCCGGCGCGCGCATTCATCACATCGGCCTCGAAGTGCTGGATCGGCCCAGCATGATCAAGAAGATCGAGGATAATGGCGGCCGCATCTTCTCAAACCGCGCCGAGGGCGCGCTGAAGTATCATTCGCCGGACGGCACGTTGGGTGAAATCGTCGGCGTCGGGCGCTACATCAAGAAGGACATGAGCCCGCAGGGCCGCATCGCCCACATCGCGATGAAGGTGAACGACATGGAAGTCGCCACGCGTTTCTATGAGAATGTGTTCGACTTCAAACAGATTTCCACCAAGACAGATGGCGGCCGTGTTTCCCGCCACATGAGCGACGGCGATACCGACATCGCCCTTGTGTCCTATCCCTCCGAAGACGCGCCCGAGGCCAACCTCGCGGGCGAGGGCCCGTGCATCCATCACTGGGGCGTCGAAGTTCCCGACATGGCGGCGGCGCTCGTGAAAGTCCGCGCGCACGGCGGCGAAGTGCTTGCGGGCGCGAGCGCGACTGCGGTCAAAATACGCGCGCCCGACGGCAATGTGTGCGAAATATCGCCGAACGGCGCCTACGCGGCGGCGGCGGTCTAGACGCCGCGACATCGCGGATGGCGCAACAATCATGGCGGCGCGGGAGCGCTGCGGCAGGGACGGGACGATGCGACGGAACAAACATGCGTCATGGCCGGCGGCGGGCGGCGCGTTTCTCGGATGGATCGCCGCGCTCGCCTTCGGCGCCGCGCCGTCGCTGGCGCAGGACACGGACCTGCTTGCGGGCAAGACGCTGAACATACTCGTTGGCGTGGAGTCCGGGGGAACGGCGGACACCGCCGTGCGCAAGTTCGCCCAGCATCTGCGCAAGCACCTGCCGGGCGCGCCGAGCGTCGTCGTCAAGAACATGACCGGCGCCGGCAGCAACCTGGTCTTCAACTATTACGCCGAGAAGGGCGCGCCGGACGGGCTGACCATCGTCTACAGCTCCTACCAGCCGCTGGCGCAGGCGCTGGGCGACGGCTCTCTGCGCGCGCGCTTCGAAGACTTCGAGTTTTTGGGCGGCATCAGCGACACGCGCGTCACCTATGGCCGCACGGACACTATTCCCGGCGGCCTGAAGACGCCCGCCGACATCATCAAAGCGAAGGACGCCGTCGCCGGCTCCTTCAGCAACACGGATTTCGAGGGCACGCTCTCGCATCTTTCGCTGGAAGCGCTGGGCGTGTCGCATCGGATGATCTCGGGCTATCGTGGCGGCTCCGATATTTTCCTCGCCATGCAGCGCGGCGAAGTGCATCTGCACAACACGAGCATTGGCACGTTCCGCACGCGCAGCGCCCGATATATTCAATCGGGCGATGGCATGGGCCTGTATTATCTCGCGCCGCAAGGCCCGGACGGGCGGTTTGAGAAAAACCCCGAAATCACCGAAATGCCCGCTTTTCCCGATCTGCATCAGCAAATCCACGGCAGGCAGCCCTCCGGTCCCACCTGGGACGCGTTGAACTGGCTGACGCTGCAGACAGGGGAGCTGGCCTATGCCGCCTTCGCTCTGCGCGGCACAAAGCCGGAGATGCTGGGCGCCCTGCGCGGCGCATTCTCCCGCACCGCGGTGGACCCGGAATTTATCGCCGATTCCGTGGCGTTGAACGGCATCCCCTATCGCTTCGTGCCCGTGGAGAAGGGAAACCGCATCATCCGCGCCCTCTCGGGCGTCACGCCCGAAGTTCTGGACACGCTGCGCGCTTCAATGAAGCGGTAGCGCGCGCCTACGGAGCAACCGACGCAGCGATCGACTGATCCAACGCTTCAAATTCATGATAACCAATCGTCGTGTAAAGCTCGGCGCGGGTCTGCATGCGGGGCAACATCGCTTGCGTGGAACCGTCGCGCGCAATGGCCGCGTAGAGTTCTTCCTGCGCTTTGGCGGCGACGCGCAGGGAACTCACGGGCCAGATCACCATTTTGCAGCCCATGTCCTGAAATTCCTGCGCCGTGAAAAACGGCGTGCGGCCGAATTCCGTCATGTTGGCCAGCAAAGGCGCTTGCACCCGCCGCGCGAATTCGCGGAACATTTCGGCTGAAGTCAAAGCCTCCGGAAAAATCGCGTCCGCTCCCGCCGCGAGATATTTTTGCGCCCGCGCCACCGCGCCGTCCATGCCTTCGTTCGCCGCCGCGTCGGTGCGCGCGATAATATACAAATGACGGCGCGCCTTTGCGGCGGCCGCCACTTTCGCCGCCATATCGTCCGCGCTGGCGAGCCTTTTGTCGTTGAGGTGGCCGCATTTCTTCGGCAGGATCTGGTCCTCGATATGCACGGCGCCCGCGCCCGCCTCCTCAAAACAGCGCGTCATGTGCATGACGTTCAGCGCCTCGCCATAGCCGGTGTCGCCATCGACAAGCACCGGCAGGCCGGAAGCGCGCGCGGCCTGCCGGATGAAAAAGCACACATCCTCCACGGTGATCACGCCAAGGTCCGGCAGGCCCATGGAGGCCGACATGGCCGCTCCCGAAAGATACAGCGCGTCAAAGCCCGCCGCTTTCGCCTGCACAGCCGCCAGGCCGTTGTGGGCGCCCGGCAGGCGCAGGATGTCGGGGCGCGCCAGCAGAGCTTTGAAACGCTCGCCGGCGGGCTGCTGCGCGCCCGAGGCTCCTATGAGATAGGTCATGGGCGGGTCCTGCCGCTGAAGGCGCGTCCGGCGCGCGGTGGAGCTCTATAACGGAGCGGCCGCGCCCGCGCCATGGCGTGCGCAAATCGCGCCGGTTTGTTCAATCGACGCAAGTTCGCAGAGATGGATGCGCCGCGGTGGCTAACTTCCATCGAATGGGGTTATTCTGCAAATCGGAAATCCGGCGCGCCACGCCGCGACTGACAGACCAATGGGGAGCACGCTTTGGAGTTTGTTGCTCTTGTCGTCACGTTCGCTCTTGTTGTCGCGGGCGTCGCAATCCGACGCGCCAACGCCTCGCTCCGCGAGAACGCGCGGCTGAAAGCCGATCTGCACGATCTCGCCCGCCATGTCGCGCGATTTATGGAACAATCGCGCCAGAACGGCGATGTCGCGCCGTCAGCGGAGGCCGCGACGCCGGCGTCTGACGCAGCTCCGCGCGACACGCTCGCAGCGCGCGCGACGATGACGACGGCGGAGCCGGAAGCGCTTGCGACAAGCGCCGAGCCGACACCATCGCTGGAACCCGCCCAGGCCGTGCCCGAAACGACAAGCGCGGAGCCGGAACCCATCCGCGAAGCCGCAAGGGAGGAGGCGCCGGCGCAATCGGGCCCCGCGCCAAGAGCGGCGCGCGCCAACGCCGAGCGCGCCTTCGCCACAAAATGGACGGTGTGGATCGGCGGAATCGCCCTCGCCATGGGCGGACTGCTGATCGTGCGCTACAGCATCGAGGCGGGCTTCTTCGGGCCAGGCGTCCGTCTTATGATGGGCGCTGTTTTCGCTTTTTGCGTCGCGGCCGCCTCCGAATTCATCCGCCGGCGCGATTTGCGCAACAACATGCGCGAAGCTTACTCCGACCAGATTCCCGCGGTACTGGCTGGCGTGAGCGTGCTGAGCGCATTTGGCGTGGCCTACGCGGCGCATGCGGTCTACGGGATGATCGGAGCGGGCGCTGCATTTATAATCATGGGCGCCATCGGTCTCGCGGCTCTTGCCGCGTCCCTGTTGCACGGCTCGAAGTTCGGCCTTTTCGGACTGCTTGGCTCCTACGTCACGCCTTTTCTCGTCGGCGGATCGACGCCGGATTTCATGGCGTTGTCCATCTTCATCGCGGTTGTCACCAGCGCGGCCTTCGCGTTGCACATCCGGCGTCCGTCAAATCTGCTGACCGGCGGCGCCATCGTTGGCCATACGCTCTGGGCCGGCCTTATCGAGCTCGACCCCGGCGCTTCGAGCTGGGGCTCGTTTTTGCTCATCGTCGCCATTGTCCTGGCCTTGCTGATCAGTGAAAGCGCGCAGCGCGAACAGCGCGCGAGCGAGGCGGCATCGGATGGCGCCTCGACGTGGACCGCGCATTGCGCCTTTGCCGCGCCGCTGGTCCTGGCCGGCGTCCTCTGGGTCGAACTTGGCGGCGGTCTTTGGCCGCAATTAACTCTCGTCGCAATCGTCGCCGGCAACATAATGGCGTCCATTCGTTATCCCGGCCTCGCGGCGCTGGCGCCCCTCGCTGGCGCTGGCGCCACGGGCATGACGCTTTTGTGGCCCGCCGCCGACGGCCCGCTGCGCGTCTCGCCGCGCCTTGTATACGAACTCATACACCTTGATCTGGCGCCGACCTCCGCCGCCGGCCTGACGTTGTTTGCGACATTCATCGGCGCCTTGATTTCGGCGCCGACCCTGGCCGCGCTGATGGCTCCCTGGCGCGCCGGGGCCGGTCGCCCATTTGAGCGCGGATGTCTTGCCTTTGCTTCGGCGCTGGCGCCGGTATGCATCATGCTGGCGGCCTCGCTGCGCCTCAATGGCTTCAACCGCGCCATGGGCTTCGCGCTGATCGCCGCTTGCCTGGCTATCGGTTTCGCCGTCGCCTGCGAACTGCTGTTTCGCAAGGAACAAACCCGAACGCCAAATCCCGCCGATCCCATGGCCTATGTGGGATCGGCGGGATTTGCGGCCGGCTCCGCGATCGCCATCGGATTGGGAATCGCCTTCGCATTGCGCGAAACCTGGCTTGTCGTCGGCTTTGCCATCGCCAGCAGCGGCGTCGCGCTCGTGGCGCGCTGGCGGCCCATCCCGCTGTTGCGCGGCATGTCCGCATCGCTTGGCACGGCCGCGTTGGCGCGGATCTTCTGGCAGCCGGTTTTGACCGATGTCGGCGACCTGCCC
>JANYDZ010000417.1 GCA_025363375.1 Hyphomicrobiales bacterium | reverse complement strand
GGCAATACCATTGCCTGGTCGTCGGCCGGCACGATGGGCTTCAAGGGCTCGCGCAAATCGACTCCCTATGCCGCCCAGGTGGCGGCGGAAGACGTTTCCAAGAAGGCGCTGGAACACGGCATGCGCACGCTGGAGGTTGAAGTGGCCGGTCCGGGTTCGGGCCGCGAATCTGCGCTTCGTGCGCTGCAGGCGGCGGGCTTCACCGTCACATCGATCCGCGACGTGACGACGATCCCGCACAATGGCTGCCGTCCGCGCAAGCGCCGGCGGGTTTGATTTTCGACCGCGGGCGGATCTTCCGCCTGCGATGACTTCAAGATGCATTTTGACGCGGACTGATCCGCGATCTCCAACGCCAGTGATTAGAATCGCAAATCGACTGGCCCATGGGTGAGACAGTGACGATCCAGAAAAATTGGCAAGAACTTATTCGGCCCAACAAGCTCCAGATCACGCCGGGCTCCGACTCCAACCGTTTTGCGACCCTGGTCGCCGAACCGCTCGAGCGCGGCTTCGGCCAGACGCTTGGCAATGCGCTGCGCCGCATCCTGCTGTCGTCGTTGCAGGGCGCCGCCGTGCAGTCGGTTCATATCGACGGCGTGTTGCATGAGTTCTCCTCGATCGCCGGCGTCCGCGAGGACGTCACCGACATCGTGCTGAACATCAAGGACATCTCGATCAAGATGCAGGGCGAAGGCCCCAAGCGCATGGTCGTGAAGAAGCAGGGCCCGGGCGTCGTCACCGCCGGTGACATCCAGACCGTCGGCGATGTCGTGGTGCTCAATCCGGACCTGCAGATCTGCACGCTGGATGAAGGCGCGGAAATCCGCATGGAATTCACCGTCGCCGCCGGCAAGGGCTACGTCGCCGCCGAGCGCAACCGTCCCGAGGACGCGCCAATCGGCCTGATCCCGGTCGACAGCCTGTTCTCTCCCGTGCGCAAAGTATCCTACAAGGTCGAGAACACCCGCGAGGGCCAGATTCTCGATTACGACAAGCTCACCATGACCATCGAGACCGACGGTTCGATCACGCCGGAAGACGCGCTCGCCTATAGCGCGCGAATTCTGCAGGATCAGCTCAATGTATTCGTGAATTTCGAAGAGCCGCGCCGCGAAGAGGCCTCGCCGTCCATTCCCGAACTCGCCTTCAACCCGGCGCTGCTCAAGAAGGTCGACGAGCTCGAGCTTTCGGTGCGTTCCGCCAATTGCCTCAAGAACGACAACATCACCTATATCGGCGACCTCATCCAGAAGTCGGAAGGAGAAATGCTGCGCACGCCGAATTTCGGCCGCAAGTCGCTCAACGAGATCAAGGAAGTGCTGGCGCAGATGGGTCTGCACCTCGGCATGGACGTGACCGGCTGGCCGCCGGAGAACATTGAAGAGCTGGCGAAGCGATTCGAGGAACATTACTAGGGCGAACGAGGTTTGGCGATTGGCGAACAGGGTCAGCTCTATTCGCCGTTAGCCATTCGCCGCCCGCCAACAACCGACGCTCGTGCCGTGGCACGGCGAGCGCAAAAAAATGGAGAGCCAAAATGTATCACGGTCGCGCCAAGCGCCGCTTTAACCGTACCGCCGAACACCGCAAGGCGATGTTCGCCAATATGTGTCAGGCCCTGATCAAGCACGAACAGATCGTCACCACTCTGCCGAAGGCAAAGGACCTGCGTCCCGTCGTCGAAAAGCTCGTCACCCTCGGCAAGCGCGGCGACCTGCACGCGCGCCGTCAAGCCATAGCCCAGATGAAGGACGTCGCGCTCGTCGGCAAGCTTTTCAGCGTGCTCGGTCCGCGCTACAAGACCCGCAACGGCGGCTATACACGCGTGCTCAAGGCGGGCTTCCGCAAGGGCGACAACGCCGCGATGGCCGTGATCGAGTTCATCGACCGCGATGTCGAGGCCAAGGGCAAGGACTCCGGGCCTGTGATGGTCGGCGACGAGGCCGGGGCATAGCCTTCCGGCAATTTCGAGTTCAAAAGGGGTGGCGCGAGCCGCCCTTTTTTATTGGCGGCGGGATCGGTATTTTGACGCGGGAGGCAAACATGCGTCGTATGATCTTCATTGTTGTTGTCGGTCTGTGTGGAGGTTTTGCGGGCGCTCAGACCACCGCTCCGATTGAACGCCTCCACGCCGCCGCCGCGCGCGGCGACGCTGGAACAGTCAATGAAGTCCTGAGCGTCGGCGCCGCCGTCGACGCGCTTGACGCACGCGGTCAGACGGCGCTGCTGCTCGCGGTCGAAGGCGGCCACACGGGCGTCGCGCGCGCGCTCATGGCGCGCGGCGCGAGCGTCAACGCCCAGGCGGCCAATCAGGACACGCCCTGGCTGCTGGCGGGCGCGCTGGGACGCACAGACATTCTCGAACTCATGCTGGCGCGCGGGCCCGACCTGACAATACGCAACCGCTTCGGCGGCAATGCTCTGATCCCGGCCTGCGAGCGGGGGCACGTGGAGACCGCGCGCCTGTTGACGACGCGTTCGAAAATCGATGTCAATCACGTCAACAATCTCGGCTGGACGTGTTTGCTCGAGATCGTGATCCTGGGCGATGGCGGCGCGCGCCATCAGGGCGCCGCGAAAGTCGTGCTGGCGGCGCGGGCTGATCCCAATATCAGGGACAAAGAAGGGGTCAGTCCGCTCACCCATGCGCGTCGGCGCGGGCAGCATGAAGTCGCGCGCCTGATCGAGGCGGCGGGCGGGCGCTGACCTTTGATTTGCCGCATATTGTCGCGCCATATTGCGTGTTCACAGTTGAGTGATTCTATACCTGGAGCAGAGCGATGCCGCGAATGATTGTGGCGCTGGCCGTTTGTTTGAGCGCGGGCCCCGTGCTGGCGCAAGCCCAGCGCGTCGCGCCGCCGGCGCGCGCGGAGGTGCAATTTTCCTTCGCTCCCGTGGTCAGGAAAGCCATGCCGGCGGTCGTCAATGTCTATGCGTCGCGCGTCGAGCAAGTGGCGCGCAATCCCTTCATGGACGACCCGTTTTTCCGACAGTTTTTTGGCGGCGGCGCCGGCGGCGGTCAACCGCGCGAGCAAACCGCGCGTTCCCTGGGCTCCGGCGTCATTGTCGACGCCGCGGGTTTTGTCGTCACCAATCACCACGTCATCGAGGGCATGACTGATGTCAAGGTGGCGCTTTCCGACAAGCGCGAGTTTGACGCGGAGATCGTGCTGCGCGATCCGCGCACCGATCTGGCCGTGCTGCGTCTCAAGGGCGCGTCGAACCTCGCGGCGCTGGAACTCGGCGATTCCGACACGCTGGAAGTCGGCGATCTCGTCCTCGCCATCGGCAATCCCTTTGGCGTGGGGCAGACCGTGACCCAGGGCATTGTTTCGGCGTTGGCGCGCACGCAGGTCGGCATCACCGATTTCGGATTCTTTATCCAGACGGACGCCGCCATCAACCCCGGCAATTCCGGCGGCGCGCTGGTCGATATGAACTCGCGGCTTGTCGGCATCAATTCGGCGATTTATTCGCGCTCCGGCGGCTCCATCGGTATTGGTTTCGCCATTCCCGTCAACATGGTGCGCGTGGTGACCGCGGCTGCGAAAGGCGGCGGCAAACAGGTGCGGCGCCCCTGGCTTGGCGCGACGCTGCAGTCGGTCTCGCGCGAAATCGCCGATTCCCTGGGCCTCGAACGCCCGACGGGCGCGCTCGTCGCCGATGTGCTCGACAAGTCGCCGGCCGCCGAGGCGGGCATCAAGCGGGGCGACGTCATTGTGAACGTCGATGGGCAAGCCATCGACGATGTCGAGGCCTTTGGCTTCCGGTTGGGCACCAAACTGCTGGGCGGCACGGCCTCGCTCGGCCTGTTGCGAAGCGGGAGCGGTCTCGTCGCGCCGTTGAAACTTGTCGCCGCGCCGGAGACGCCGCCGCGTCAATCGGTCAAGATCGCGGGCCAATCGCCATTTTCGGGCGCGACGGTTGTCAATATTTCTCCCGCTGTTTCGGAAGAGTTTTCGCTGGAGACATACCGCGCGGGCGTTGTTGTCGCCGATGTCGCCGACGGCTCAATCGCGCAGCGCTTACAGGTTCAGAAGGGCGATGTCGTGCTCGAAGTGAACGACGCGAAGATCGCCCGCACCGGCGATCTTGAGAGAGCGACGCAGGGCCGCAAGCCCTTCTGGAAACTCACGATCGGCCGTGGCGCGCAGGTCTTCACGACGGTCGTCAACGGATAGAAACGACGACCTCCGGGACACCCGCGCCTTGAATGTCGATTCCATCAAAACCGTCAGGCGGCCTTGCGCGCGCCCGTTGAAGCCGATGACGCCTTGCCGAGGCGCCGCTTGATCGACGACCACAACTTCTTCATTTCTTCGGCGGCAAGACCGCCTGGGTTCCATTCAGTGACGCCAAGTCCATTGCGCGCCGCTTCCTGATAATCGACGCGCGCGCCAATCAGCGGCGAGATGAGACCGCCCATCTTCTCGAGCGCGTCGACGCCCTCTTCAATGCGGGCGCATTGCTGCGCCGGCGGGCATTGATTGAGCAGGAAGACATATTCCTTGCGCATTTCGCGCAAGGCGCGGCGGGTAATCTCGCTGGCCCACAAATCGAACGCGTTGGGACGCGCGGGAATGATGCAGAGGTCCGCCGCCTTCATCGCGGCCGCGGTCGCCGACGATTCAGTTCCCGCCGTGTCGATGACGCAAAGCGTGACGCCGCTTTTCGCAAGGGAGTTCATGACGGACGCAATCTTGCCGGGCTGAACCGCCTCCACGGGAATGTCCGTGTGATTGCGCGCCTTCGCCCATTTCACCAAGGATTGCTGCGGGTCCATATCGAGAATGAAAACGCGTTCGCCCGCTCCGTGCGCGGCGACCGCGATGGATGATGCGAGCGTGCTTTTCCCGGAGCCGCCCTTTTGGGTGACGAATGCAATTGTGCGCATGTGCGTTAGCCTCGTTGATTGTTTTATGAATGGTGCCGCATTCATTGAGTGCAGTTTCAATACTGCTGAAAAAAAATGATTCGTGAAGAGTCTAAATCGACATCTCCGCGTCATGTGACGGGATTGCAACGATTTGAAAAGCAGTCAAAGCTTGTGCGTTGCGATTTCGATGACTGCGCGCGCGGTTGATCGAGGCGCGCGAAGAGCGCAAATTATGCGCGTCTGCGTGAGAGGATGCAGTTGAAATGACAAACCTTTTCGCCAGCGCAGGCCTTGAGAACGACGCGCCGCGGCCGCTTGCCGACCGACTGCGCCCCACGCGCCTCGACGAGGTGGAAGGGCAAGAGCATCTGCTCGGCGAGAACGGCGCGCTCAAGCGGTTGATCGACGCGGGCTCGCTGGGGTCGCTCATATTTTGGGGGCCGCCCGGCACGGGAAAGACAACTGTAGCGCGGCTATTGGCGCATGAAACGAAGCTCAACTTCGTACAGATATCCGCCGTCTTTTCCGGCGTCGCCGATCTCAAGAAGGTTTTCGAACAAGCGCGCGCGCGCCGCGCGGCGGGGCAGGGCACGCTGCTGTTCGTCGACGAGATTCACCGCTTCAACCGCGCGCAGCAGGATTCGTTCCTGCCGGTGATGGAAGACGGCACGGTGACGCTGATCGGCGCCACAACGGAGAACCCGTCCTTCGAACTCAACGCGGCGTTGCTTTCCCGCGCGCGCGTCATGACGTTTCGCGCCCTTGATGAAGACGCGATCGCCAAGCTGCTCTCGCGCGCGGAGAGGGTCGAGGGCAAGCCTCTGCCGCTCGACGCGGGGGCGCGCGCGGCGATGTTGCGCATGGCCGACGGCGACGGACGCGCGGCGCTGACGCTTGCGGAGGAAATCTGGCGCGCGGCGAAAGTTGGCGAGATTTTCGATGCGGCGGCGCTCGCCAACGTGGTGCAACGCCGCGCCCCGATCTACGACAAGGCGCAGGAGGGACACTACAATCTCATATCCGCGTTGCACAAGAGCGTGCGCGGCTCCGATCCCGACGCGGCGCTCTATTATTTCGCGCGCATGCTCGACGCCGGCGAGGACCCGTTGTTCCTGGCGCGGCGCGTGACGCGCATGGCCGTCGAAGACGTTGGCCTTGCCGATCCGCAGGCGCTGGCCGTCTGCAACGCGGCGAAGGAGGCTTATGATTTGCTGGGCAGTCCGGAAGGCGAGCTCGCGATCGCGCAGGCGGTGCTTTACGTGGCGACCGCGCCGAAATCGAACGCCGCCTATGCCGCTTTCAATAAAGCGCAAAAATTGGCGCGCGAGCACGGCTCGCTGATGCCGCCGAAAGTCATCCTCAACGCGCCGACGAAGCTGATGAAAGGGGAGGGCTACGGCGCCGGCTACGCCTATGACCACGACGCGCCGGACGCTTTTTCAGGTCAGGATTACTGGCCGGACGCGCTTGGACGCCAAAAGGTTTACGAGCCCGTGGAGCGGGGGTTCGAGCGCGAAATCCGCAAGCGGCTCGACTGGTGGGAGAAGCTGCGCCGCGAGCGCGGCGGGGCGTAGTTAACGGTTCCTTTCGATTTTTCGTTCAACACAATGGACGCGGGGCATATTGGCTTTGCGGCAATCGGGCCGACTGAAACGGGACAACGCGATGGTTGCAGGGCATTCCTCGGCGGCAAGACCAGCGGCGCGCGTTCATGCGCGCGGTCTGTGCAGCGGCGTGGATTCGCACGCGCATGTGATCCAGCGCGGCTATCGCATGGCAAAGGACCGTCGCTACACCCCTGACTACGACGCGACCGCCGAAGACTATCTTTCCAGACTCGACGCCAACGGCATGTCGCATGGGCTGCTGGTGCAGCCCAGTTTTTACGGGACGGACAATTCTTGCATGCTCGACGCCTTGCGCGTTGGCGGCGAGCAATTGCGCGGCGTCGCGGTGGTCGATCCCCAAATCAGCGAACACGACATGTGGTCGCTGGAGGCGCAGGGGATCGTCGGCGTCAGGCTCAATCTCATCGGCAAGGAAATTCCGCGCTTTGACGCCGACCCATGGCCGACGTTTTTTCGCCGCGCGGCGAAGTTGAACTGGCACGTCGAGGCGCAATGCCCCTCGGCGAAATTGCCGAGCGTGCTGGAGCCCATGCTCGCCTGCGGCGTCGATGTCGTCGTTGATCATTTCGCGCTGCCGGATCCGCTGCGCGGCGCGGGCGATCCCGCGTTTCAAGCGTTTCTGGCCTATGGGCGTCGCCGTTCGATCTGGGTCAAAATTTCAGCGCATTACCGGGCGGGCGCGCAGAGCGTGGCTCTGGCCGCCTATCCCATGCTGCGCGATTCCTTCGGCGTCGGGCGGTTGATCTGGGGCAGCGACTGGCCGCACACGAATTTCGAACATGCCCAGGATTACGCGAGCAACCGCGCGTTTCTCGAGACGCTTGTGCCCGACGCCGAAGAGCGCTCGATGATCCTGATCGACAATCCCTGGGCGTTGTTTCGCTTCGCGGGCTGAACGCTATTTGAACTTGTCCACGATCGCCGCCCGCAGCCGCGCCTTGCGCTCCGGCGGCAGGCCGGTGAGCGCGCGCAGCATCATGTCCCGCGCGCTTTTCCAGTCGCGAAAATTGATGAAGCGCTCGGCCGCCGCGCCCTCGGCGATCGTGGCGGGGTCGGTCAGCACTTTTTGCAAGGCGTCGCGCAGCGCCGTCAGCCGATCCAGCGGCACGTTGGGCGTGGTCACGAAAATGCGCCCGAGTTCGTCGATGTCGGCGCGGTAGTCGATGATCCAGCTGTCCTCGGCGGGGATGTTCATCTGTTCGAACAGGGTCGGCACATGCGGCATGAGCTTTGAACGCTCGCGCGACATGGCCGCGATGGCCTTTACGCGCCCCGAGCGGTCATAGTGCAGGGCGGAGGAATCGGACGTGTAGACGCTCTCGATCTCGCCGCGCTCCACCGCCAGCACGACGTCGGCGGAGGATTTGTAACCGAGCACGATCTTGCAATTGAGGCGCAACGCTTCGCAGGTCATGGAAGCGGGATCGGCGAGGCCGCCCGTGGGGCCGGTGCCGCCAAACAGCACGCGTCGATCCGACCGCGCCGCGTCCATTGGCGAGGCGAGCCCCGACTTTGGCCCAACCATCCAGATGGAGGGCGAAGCGTTGATGATGCCGAGGTGCTCCATGCGCCCAAGATCGAAGCGCGTATTGTCCTGCTCGACGATCTGCGCCAGAGCTGCGGGCGTGCCGTTGAGGAAGAGGATGCCGAGCCCATCGGGCGGCGCCGCATAGATCCGATTGAGC
>JANYDZ010000477.1 GCA_025363375.1 Hyphomicrobiales bacterium | reverse complement strand
GGCTCAGGAGCGGTATCAAGAGAGGTCGCGCTACCCTCTCTAGTGGAAGGAATTTATGCCGTATACGGGCATCCTGGAGGATTTAAAAGCTATATGGGATTTCCGTACTTTGGCGCTCCGCCCTCAGGACCGCCGGGAACCCGAGGCCAGGAGGATGGGGGAGGATAACACGCCGGGAGCGGCCCGTGAAACTCGCCCGCGCGGTGCGATTTTTCATGCGTGGTTTCAATGTGCGGCTGGCGATTTTCGACGCGTAATTCGTCGCGATTCTGCGCGCGACGGGTCCCTCATGGCGGGGATCGCCCGCACCGCAGCGCCCTGTTCGCCCCACGTGAAACTGTGTAGAGGCATCGCCAGTCCTGTCGCCGGAGACCACAATGAAATTGCCCGCTTTGCGCCGATCGTTCCTGAGCCTCGCGCTGCTCGGCGCCCTGGCGCAAAATCCCGCGGCCGCGCAAACGGCCGAGGCCAATTTTTACAAGGGCAAGACCGTCCGCATTGTCGTGGGTTACGGCCCCGGCGGCGGTTACGACATTTACGCGCGCATGATCGCCCCCTATGTCGGCAAGGCGCTGGGGACCACGGTCGTTGTCGAGAACCAGCCCGGGGCCGGCGGCGTGACCGCGCTGAACCGCATTATGGCTGCGTCTCCCGATGGTCTTGCGATCATGCTCGTCAACGGCCTCGGCGCGGCTTTCTCCCAGCTCACCGATCAACCCGGCGTGCGCTTTGATCTCGGCAAGCTAAGCCATCTCGGCACTGTCAGCGCCTCGCCCTGGGTCTGGCTGGTGGGCCCTGATTCGCCCCTCGACACGCCCAAAAAAGCCATTGACGCGAAAAAGCGCTTCATGTGGTCCGGCAGCGGCCCGATCGACGGATTGTCGGACGGCGCCGCCTTCACCTGCGAGGCCCTGCGCCTCGATTGCCGCGTTGTCATGGGCTACCCCGGCTCCAACGAGGCCGCCATCGCCGTCACCAAGGGCGAAATGGACATGATCTACGTCTCCGACACCTCCGCCAACAATTACGTCAAGGCCGGCCAGAACAAGGCGCTGGCGACCATGGGCCGCGTCAAATCGCGGTTTTTTCCCAACCTTCCCACCATCTTCGACGCGCTGCCCCTCGACGACGACCAGAAGTGGATTTTCGACCTGCACTCGACGGCGGAGAACCTCGGCCGCATTCTTGTGGCGCCGCCGAACATGCCAGTGGAGCGGCAGGCCTTTTTGCGAAATGCCGTGAAGGCGGCGTTGACCGATCCGCAGCTTGTCGCCGACGGGGAGAAGACCCAGCGTTATATGGATTTCATCGATGCGGAGGCGACGCGCAAAGCGACGGTCAGCGTGGTGACGGACATCACGCCCGCGCAGAAGAAACGCGTGCAGGAGATTGTAGCGAAGGCGGAGGTGAAGTAGCGGACGCTGCCGGCGGGCCGCTGGAAAGTCCTGTGCGACTCGATCGGCCCGCCGCCTAAACCATAAAATCCGCCTTTTCCGGCAACCCCAGCATCGACCATCCGAGGTCGCGGCCGTGCAGCATGGTCTGGTTGGTGATGTGCTGGCGCGCGGCGCAAATATCCGCCGTCAGATGTTGGAACGGAGCCTTGTCTGAAAGCCCTGCTGTGCCCGAGAGGTCGAGAATGCGCGTGGCCGCCGCGCGGCAGCGCTCGGTGATCGTGGAGAGCTGATATTTGTACCGCAACCTGTCGGGAATCGGCGTAACAACGCCGCGCCGCGCATCCGCCATCATGGCTTCGAAATTCCGGGCGACAATCATATGCGCGAGATCGATTGCGCCGGCGGCTTGCGCACAGGCGAGCTGGGCGTCGGGATCGTCGGCCAGCGACGAACCCATGCGCTTGCGCTCGCGCGCGCCGGCCACAAACGCATCGAGTATCGCCCGCAAGGCGCCGGCGGCGGGGGTGGATACGCCCGCTCCAAAGATCTGGCCAAAAGGCAGGCGATACAACGGCGCGTCGTTTGTGGATTGTCCCGGCCCTGCGCAATTGAGATTGTCGATCAGGCGGATCATCCGGTGCGCGGGGACAAAGGCGTCGCGCGCCGCGACATCGTGGCTGCCCGTCGCCTGCATGCCGGGCGAGCGCCACGTGTCGATGATTTCGAAATCCGCGCGCGGCACAAGCAGCAGGAGATGATCCTGCGGCCCAGGCTTTTCGACCCCGCGCATGGCGCCCAGCACCGCCCAGCCGGCGTAGTCGCAACCACTGGCGTAGGTCCAGCGTCCGCTCAGCCTGTAGCCGCCGGGGACAGGCGTCGCCACGCCGTTGCGGCGCAGGGCGCAGCAGAAAATTTCATCGCCATTGGCGCTCCAGGTCTCTTCGCCGGCGCGCGCGTCGAACAGCGCAACCAGCCATGAGATGACGCCGCTGACGCCGAGAATCCAGGCGGCGGACATGTCGCCTTCGCCCAGAATTATTTCGGTCTCGTAGATAATTTGCGGCGCCAGTTCGAATCCGCCGTGGCGCCGGGGTTGCAGAATGCGGAAAAACCCAGCCTCGCGCATAGCCGCGATGCTTTTGCCGGACATGCGGAAATTGCCGCGGCCTTCGGCGGCGTTGGCGGCGAGCAAGGGGGCGACATCGCGCGCCCGCTTCAGGATTTCCGCTCCGTCAGACGCGTTCATTCTCCGCTCCGCCAAGTCCCAGACCGAACAATCGGTCCGCGTTGCGCCAGAGAATATCTTCTTTTTGCGCCGCCGGTATCGGCAGGGAATTGACGATGTCGATATGTTCCTTCGGGTCGATCGGCACCGGTCCGAAATCGGTGCCGTAGAGAACGCGGTCGGCCCCGAAGACTTCCACCGCCTGTTTCAGATGCGGCGCCCAAAACCCCATTGTATCGACGTGGAGCAGCTTGAGATATTCGCTGGGCAATTGCCTGCATTTGATTTTTGCGCGCTCTGGCATGCCCTCGCTGCCGAGACGCCAGCCGAAATTGAGCCGCCCCATGACCGGCAGAAGCCCGCCGCCCATATGCGCGACGACGATTTTCAATTTTGGATGGCGGTCAAACAAACCACTGAGGATCATCCGCGCCAGTCCCATGGCGGTATCGAAGGGACGCCCGACGAGTTCGTCGAGTTTGTATTGTCCCATCTCCTGATCCGAGCCGATGGGCGCGCGCGGCGGATGAATAAAGATCGGCGTTTGCGTGTGCTCCGCCCATTCCCAGAACGGCAGCGCCTCGTCGTTGTCGATGAAATGTCCGTGCCAGCTTGAGCAGACGAGCAGGCCTTTGAACCCCAGAGGCCCCATGCAGCGTTCGGCTTCGGAAATCTGGCCGCGGTCCAGCGGATTGACGTGGCCCATGCCGAACAGGTTCGACGGCGATTTCGCGACAATGGCGGCGATGAGATCGTTGCCGTGACGCGCCACGTGGAGCGCCGGGGCGCTGGAAACTTGCGTGATGGCTTCAGCCGCGAAAGGGCTCGAGATGATCCGCCGCGTGACGCCGGCTTTGGCGGAAACCTCCTGCTGAAGCTCGAAATCCGTCATCTCGGCATAGGAGACAGCCGGAAGATTGCGAAAATTTGAAATGGTATTTCGCCCAAACGGCGCGCCCCGCATCGCGCTCGCCGCGCCAAAAGGATCGTCCCGGCTGGGCAACACGCAGTGGGTATGAATATCCACGATGTGGGACATTTGGATCTCGGATACGCCGCCCGTAGTCCTGGGAGCATATGAGAATTCATCCTTTCTGTCACGCTCTAGCTAAAGCTGATCATCAAGGCGGGCCACGATCCCTTGCTGGAGATCGGACAAGCCCGGGCGACGCGGACAGTCTACACGCTTTGCTCCCGCTGGTCGGAGCGCGCCGCCCCGAACTTTTTGAAGAACGGGGGGACCGCGACATTGGGCTTGTTCATATCGCTTACGCTTCGAACGCCACCCGCAACCCCGGCGTTGGCAAGCCAATGACCCGCGTTTGCCAGCATTCTCCCGCACGCACTGGAAACGCCCGTGTCACGGTGCCCGTGGTCACGAGATCGCCCGGCCGCAATCTGCGCCCCAGCGGATCGTCTTCAAGTCCGCGCACAAAATGCCTCATCGCGGAGAGCGGCCCGCCGAGCACATGCGCCGCCTGGCCGCGATCGATCTCGTCGCCGTCGCGCGACAGAACGATTTCGAACGAAGTCAGCGCCGCGAACAATTCCGCGCGCTGCGGGGCGCCCGCAACCGGGACGAAAGGTCCATGTCGATAGGCCCCGTGCAGCGCGAAAGCCGCGACCGTATCGGGCGCCTTGAACCGCCACGCCGGAAAGATCGATTGCACAATCTCAAACCCATGGGCGACGCCGTCGATCGCGTCCAGCAACGCGCGCTCGTCCATCTCCGGCGACGGCGCGGCGCCCATGCGAAAAACAATTTCCGGCTCGATGCGCGGCTCAAGCAGTTTGCCGAGGCTCCACGAGTAGGGCTTCGACGCGTCCTCGATGCAAGCGACCGTCGAATCGTACATTGGCCCCCAGATCGGCGCGCGCACGCCGTATTCGTCCCAGATCGAGCGGTTGGAGAAGCCGATCTTCCAGCCGACAGGCTTCTCGCCGCGCCGCGCGCGCGCCATCGCAACGCGGGCGGAAACGGCATAGGCGACGTCAAGATCAAACGCCGCGCGCGCGTCGGAGATCGGCGCGATCTGCCGGCCCGAATCCGCGCAGGCCAGAACGCGCGCCGCCAGAATTTCGAGATCGCCGCCGCCGGCCGGCATGGACTACAACCAGCCCTTGCGGCGGAAATAGATGATCGGAACAATCGCCGATATCGCCATTCCCAGCAGCGCGAAGGGATAGCCATACTCGGTCTGAAGCTCGGGAATGTTCTTGAAATTCATTCCATAGATCGAGGCGATCAAGGTCGGCGGCATCAGGCAGACGGCGGCGATCGAGAAAATTTTGATGATCTGGTTTTGCTCGAGATTGATCAGACCAAGCGTCGAATCCAGCATGAAATTGATCTTGCCGGACAGATAGCTGGAATGATCGCTGAGCGCGGCGACGTCGCGCTGCAGGGTCTTCAGCCGCGCGCGCGCCTCGCGCGAGGCTTTCTTGTCGACGTCGTCGACGGCGTTGTGATAGGTCAACAGACGGTTGATGCTGACGAGGCTCTCGCGCACCATGCCCAGCAGATCGCCCTCGCGGCCGATCTGTTCGATGATGGATTCAAAGTCGCGCGTCCGCGACGATTTGCCCGATGAGCCCTTCTTGCGGAAAATTTCGTGCGAGAAGGCGTCGATCTTCATCCCGACGCGTTCGAGCGCGTCGGCCATGCGGTCGATCAGCGCGTCCAGCAGCCCCAGCATGATCTGTTCGCCGCTGGCGCAGGGCACGGCGCCCGAGCGCGCGGCCCGCAGCGCGAAAGCGTGGAAGGGCTTCGGCTCCTCGTAGCGCACCGTGACGAGCGCCGCGCCCTTGAGAATGAAGGTGATTGGCGTGCTGATGGGTTCCTCGGTGTCGAGATTGCACAACCCGGTGATGGTCATGAATTCCGCGCCATTGTCGCTGTAGAGGCGGGAGGATATCTCGATTTCCAACATTTCCTCGCGCGTGGGAATGGCGATGCCCAGCATGCTCTCGACAAAACGCGTTTCACCGATGGCCGGAGAGAGCAGGTCCATCCAGGGCGCCGCGGCGGCCGGTTCGAGC
>JANYDZ010000476.1 GCA_025363375.1 Hyphomicrobiales bacterium | reverse complement strand
GCTGTGCAGCATCACCTGCACGTCGTGATCGTCGGCGACCGAGAGGCAACAATCGATCGCGGCCGGCGTCGTGCCCCAGTCCTCGTGCAGCTTGAGCGCGCAAGCGCCGGCCTCGACTTGTTCGACAAGCCCCCTCGGCGTCGCCGCGTTGCCCTTGCCGGCGAAGCCCAGATTCATCGGAAACGAATCCGCGGCCTCGATCATCCGCGCGATGTGCCAGGGCCCCGGCGTGCAGGTTGTCGCAAAGGTTCCCGTCGCTGGCCCCGTGCCGCCGCCCAGCATGGAGGTGACGCCCGACATCAGCGCTTCCTCGATCTGCTGCGGGCAGATGAAATGAATGTGCGTGTCGAAGCCGCCGGCGGTGAGTATCTTGCCTTCGCCGGCGATGACCTCCGTGCCCGGCCCGATGACGATGGTCACGCCGGGCTGGATTTCCGGATTGCCCGCCTTGCCGATGGCCGCGATGCGTCCGTCGCGCAGGCCGACATCGCATTTCACGATGCCCCAATGGTCGAGAATGACCGCATTGGTGATGACCGTGTCGACGGCGCCCTGCGCGCGGGAAAATTGCGACTGGCCCATGCCGTCGCGGATGACCTTGCCGCCGCCGAACTTCACCTCTTCGCCGTAGGTGGTGAAATCCTTCTCGATCTCGATGAACAGCGAAGTGTCGGCGAGGCGCACGCGGTCGCCCGTGGTGGGGCCGAACATATCGGCGTAGGCCGCGCGGGTGAGAATGGTGGGCATGGCGTCTCCCGATCAGCGTTTCACGGCGCGGCGCACCGGCTTTTTCGTCGGCGCGGCGTCGAGCTTGCCCATCACCTCCCGCCGGAACCCGTAAACCTCGCGCGCACCCGCCAGCGCCACCAGCCGCACATCCCGCGTCTGCCCGGGCTCGAAACGCACCGCCGTTCCCGCCGCTATGTCGAGCCGCATGCCGCGCGCCTTGCCGCGGTCGAACTTCAGCGCTGGATTGGTCTCGAAGAAATGATAATGCGAGCCCACCTGGATCGGCCTGTCGCCGCTATTGGCGACGCTCAGCGTCTTTGTTTCGCGCCCCGCGTTCATCACGACATCACCCGCGCCCGCCAGCACTTCGCCGGGATTGAGCGCGTGGTTCGCGCCGCGGATCGGTTGATGCACGGTCACCAGCTTCGTGCCGTCGGGAAAGGTCGCTTCCACCTGCACGTCGTGTATCATCTCGGCGACGCCGTCCATCACCTGACCGGCGGCGACCACGTGCGCGCCCGCTTCCATGAGTTCGGCGACGCTGCGCCCGTCGCGCGCACCTTCCACAACGTAGTCGGTGATCAGCGCGATCGCCTCGGGATAATTCAGCTTCACGCCGCGTTCGAGCCGCTTGCGCGCGACAATCGCCGCCATGGCGATCAGCAATTTGTCCTTTTCACGCGGCGTGAGATTCATGCCCTTTCCCCAAATTCATTGCCACACGCGCGGCGCCTCGCGCCCGCGCAGCGCCTGCAAGGCGAGCACAATAGCAGCCCGCTGGATTTCCGGCACGGGCGAAACAAACCGCGCCGCGAGCATGCCGTTCCACGCGCTGACGCCGCATTCGCACGTCGCCTCGCGCAGCGCCGCGCGGATGACCCCGGCCTTCGCCTCCGCGTCGGGCGCGACATGCAGCAGCAAAGCTGTGGCGCGTCCCTTGCGTCCGACGGCGGGCCGGTCGAGCGTCGCGCCAATCTCGCCGTCGATGCGAAATTCCTCGGCGAAAATCAATTGCTGGTCGCGGCGAACGCGCCAGCGGTCGTGCAAGGACCCCTCCACCACGAGTTCGCCCATGGCGAGCCGGCCGAACACCAGCGCCTCCACAAGGGTCAACGAAGAATTCGCGCAAAGATCGACGTCGAGGCGCCGCTTCAATTTGGCGCCGGCGAACATGATGGTTTCCTGCGGCAGCCAGGACAGCGACGCGCGCTCGCGCAGGCGCAGCGACACGTGGACGTCCGCCGCCCCGTCTTGCGCGCGATAGATTTTTTCAGCCGAAGTCGTCGTCAACAGAACGTCGGACCCGGCCTCCGCGACAAAATCGTAGAGCGCGCTGTCGCCGCCGGCGATCCCGCCGCCGGTGTTCAAAATCACGCCTTCGCAACCGCGTTCCCCGTTGGGAAAGCGCAGCCGCAACCCGCCTGTCTCGAACACGCGCTCCGCATGGGTGCGCCCGTTCGACGTCGAAAAGCTGGCGCGAACCTCGCCCTTGGCGCGAACATAGGCGGGCACCATTGTCATGCGTCAAACCGACATGTGTCTGCGGACATCCTGCTCGACCATCGATGCGCGGTTGCCCGCGAGAACCACCGCGCCGCGGTCCATGACGAAGAAATCATCAGCCAGTTCGCGCGCGAAATCGAAATATTGTTCCACCAGCACAATCGCCATGTCGCCCTTGCCGCGAAGGTAGTCGATGGCGCGTCCAATGTCCTTGATGATGGAAGGCTGGATGCCCTCGGTGGGCTCGTCAAGCACAAGCAGTTTGGGCCGCGTCACCAGCGCGCGGCCGATCGCCAGCTGCTGCTGCTGCCCGCCCGAGAGATCGCCGCCGCGCCGGCCCAGCATGTCCTTCAGCACGGGAAAAAGATCGTAGATTTCGTCGGGAATGAAGCGGTCGTCGCGCTTCAGCGGCGCAAATCCCGTTTGCAAATTCTCCAGCACGCTCAGCAGCGGGAAAATCTCGCGCCCTTGCGGCACATAGGCGATGCCGCGTTTCGAGCGCGCATGCGGCGGAATGCGGCTGACGTCGTCGCCCTGCCAGAGGATTTTGCCGGCGGATATCGGTTGATGCCCGACAAGCGCGCGCATCAACGACGATTTGCCAACGCCGTTGCGCCCCAGCACGCAAGTCACCTTGCCCGGCGCCGCGGACAACGAAACGCCGCGCAGCGCCTGGGCGGCGCCGTAAAAAAGATCGACTGACTCAACATTCAGCATGTCAGCGCCCCAGATAGACTTCGATGACGCGCGGATCGGCGCTGACCACGTCGAGCGGTCCTTCCGCCAGCACCGCTCCTTCGTGAAGAACAGTCACTTTAACCCCGAGATCGCGCACAAACGTCATGTCGTGCTCCACGACGACGACGGAATGGTCCTTTGCGATCTCGCGCAACAGAATGGCCGTCTGCGCGGTCTCTGCATCCGTCATGCCAGCCACGGGCTCGTCGACCAGCAGCAGCTTGGGATCCTGCGCGAGCAGCATTCCAATCTCCAGCCACTGCTTCTGTCCATGGGAAAGGTCGGCGGCCCGTTTGAGCCTGAAATCCTGGAGGCGCGTCGTCTCGAGAATGCGTTCAATGCGCGCGCGCTGATCGGCGACGGGTTTTCCAAACAGCGTCGCCCAGGTCGAGCGCGGCGCCTTCAGCGCCAGCAACAGATTGTCCTCGACCGTGTGGCTCTCAAACACCGTCGGCTTTTGAAATTTACGTCCGATGCCGAGTTCGGCGATCGCGACTTCGTCGAGCTTCGTCAGATCGGTCGAGCCGGCGAACAGAACTTCGCCTTCGTCCGGCTTCGTCTTGCCGGTGATGATGTCCATCATCGTTGTCTTGCCGGCGCCGTTTGGCCCGATGATGGCGCGCATCTCGCCGGGCGCGAGAGTCAGCGAAAGCCCGCGCAAGGCCTTGTAACCGTCGAAGCTCACGCAGACGCCGTCGAGATAGAGCAGCGAGGATGTTAGCGCGGGCGCGCTTTCCGTCGGTGTCATCGCCTACTCCGCTATCGCTGGTTCGCCGTTGCCGCGCGGCGCGGACGGCTTGCGCCATTTACCCATCCATTCGCCGCATGCGCCCAGAATCCCTTTAGGCAGGAACAGCGTCACGAGAATGAAAATTAGCCCGAGCGCGAACAGCCAGAACTCCGGCAGGGCGCCCGTGAACCATGTCTTGGCGAAGTTCACGACGACGGCGCCCAGCGCCGCGCCGACGAGCGTGCCGCGCCCGCCAACGGCCACCCAGATGACCGCTTCAATCGAATTCGCGGGCGAGAATTCGCCGGGGTTGATTATGCCGACCTGCGGCACATAGAGCGCCCCGGCGACGCCCGCCATCATCGCGGAGACCACGAACACCAGGAGTTTGTAATTCTCGACCCGGTAGCCGATGAAACGCGTGCGCGATTCGGCGTCGCGGATGGCGATCAGCACCTTGCCGAATTTCGATACGACAATGCCGCGCGCCATGAGATAGGCCAACGCCAGCATGATCGCCGAAATCGAAAACAAAACCGCGCGCGTCGCGTCGGCCTGCACATTAAAGCCGAGGATATCCTTGAAGTCCGTCAAGCCGTTGTTGCCGCCAAATCCCATGTCGTTGCGGAAGAAGGCGAGCAGCAGCGCGTAGGTCATGGCCTGCGTGATGATGGAGAGATAGACGCCGGTCACGCGGGACCGAAAAGCAAACCAGCCAAAGCAGAAGGCGAGCAGGCCTGGAATCAGCAACACCATCAGCATGGCGTAGGAGAAGGCGCTGAAGCCCCACCAGGTCCAGGGCAATTCCTTCCAGTTCAGGAACACCATGAAATCAGGCAGGTTCGGATTGGCGTAAACGCCGCGCGATCCGATCTGCCGCATGAGATACATGCCCATGGCGTAGCCGCCGAGCGCGAAAAACGCGCCGTGCCCGAGCGAAAGCACGCCGCAATAGCCCCACACAAGATCAAGCGCCAGCGCCAGCAGCGCGAAGCACAGATACTTGCCAAACAGCGCCACCAGATAGGTTGGCATGTGCAGCGCCGCGTTTTTCGGCAGCAGCGCCAGCGCCGGCACCACGATCGCCGCGCCAATGAGAACGACGAGGAAGACGATTCCGCGCGCGTCGAGAAAGCGATTTCCCGCGGTGAACATTCAGGCCTCCACCGCGCGGCCCTTGAGCGCGAAGAGACCGCGCGGGCGCTTTTGGATAAACAATATGATGAAGACCAGCAGCGCGATCTTGCCGAGCACGGCGCCCGCGAAGGGCTCGAGAAACTTGTTGGCGACGCCAAGCGTCAGCGCCGCGACCAGCGTGCCCCAGAGATTGCCGACGCCGCCGAACACCACCACCATGAAACTGTCGATAATGTAGCTCTGGCCAAGATTGGGCGAGACGTTGTCGATTTGCGACAACGCCACGCCCGCCACCCCGGCGATGCCGGAACCAAGCCCGAAGGCCAGCGCGTCGACGCGGTTCGTGTCGATGCCCATCGCCGAGGCCATGCGGCGGTTCTGCGTCACCGCGCGCATGCGCAGGCCAAAGGGCGTCGCCTTCAACAGCAACTGCAACAAAGCGAACACGACAATCGCGAAGACGATGATCCACATGCGTCCCGAGGTGATCGCGAGGCCGCCGAATTCGAACGAACCGGACATGAACGCCGGCGCGCTGACCTCGCGGTTGTTGGCGCCGAACATGGTGCGCACCGCCTGTTGCAAAATGAGCGACAGACCGAAGGTCGCCAGCAGGGTTTCCAGAGGCCGTCCATAAAGAAAGCGGATAATGGTGCGCTCCACAACAACGCCAACGCCGCCCGTGAACAGAAACGCCAACGGCACGGCGAACAGCAGCGAATAGTCGAGCAGTCCCGGATAGCGCGCGCGGATGACCTCTTGAACCACAAAAGTCGTGTAGGCGCCGATCATCACCATCTCGCCATGCGCCATGTTGATGACGCCCATGACGCCGAAGGTAATGGCGAGCCCGATGGCCGCGAGCAACAGGACCGAACCCAGCGACATCCCGTACCAGATGTTCTGCACATGGCTCCACAGGGCCTGCCGCGCCAGGATCGCGGCGCGCGCGTCGTCGGCCGCCGCCTTGACCCGGTCTTTGTTGGCGCCGGAAATGGCGGACAATAGCGACACGGATTCGCGGTCTCCACGCCCGCGGATAGCGTCGATCGCTTCCAGCTTTTGCGCGTCCGCTGCCTCGGGATCGAGCGCGATCAACGCGGCGCGCGCTTCGGTGAAAACTTCCCTGATCTTCGGATCCTTCTCCGCCGCCAGAGCCGCCTCGACTCCCGCGCGCTGCGCGGGATCGCGCGCCTTGAGCACGGCCTCGGCGGCCATGCGCCTTTTGACGGGATCGGGCGACATCAGGCCCAGCGCGCCCTGCGCCGCCTGCAACGCGGCGCGCACGGCGTTGTTGAGGCGGACCTTTTTCAATGAATCGATCTCGACATCGCCCGCCTTCGCGCCGGTCTTCGCGTCAAGCGCGGATGCGCCCTCGACTCCGATGTAAGTCTGTCGGGTCCCCGGGCTGAACAGCAGCCTGTTGCCGGCCAGCGCCTCGAGAATTACCGGAGCTGTCGGGTGGCCGGAGGCCGCGAGATCGCCGATGGCCTTTTCAGTGTCGGGAAAACGGTCCGTCGCAAAACGCGCCAGAATTTCGTCGACTGCGTCGGCCCGCGCGGCGACCGGCATCGAGAAAATCAGCATAAAAGCCGCCAGCGCGGACGCCATGATGCGAAAACAGGACCGCGCTCTTGCATTCATCGACATGAGGCGGTCAGGACCCGGCATAGTCTTCCCCTCCCTGGCGCGAGCCAGTTGTAAACGCGAAAACATCTGTTTGGAAATCAGGGCGGGAGGCGAACGCGCCGCCTCCCGCCCTTTCATTCTGCGATCAGTTGGTGGCCTTGCCGCCGCACTTGCCGGTTTTCACGTTGAAGTTGCCGCAATTGAGGGGCTTGCGCCAATCGGCGATCAGATCACGCGAACCTTCGAGGTGGGGCGACCATTCCTCCGCCACCACAGTGCCGGACGTCTGCCACACCGTGTTGAACTGACCGTCGGCCTGAATTTCGCCGATCAGAACCGGCTTGGTGATGTGGTGGTTCGGCATCATTGTAGAGAGCCCGCCCGAGAGGTTCGGCACGGAAACGCCGACCAGCGCGTCGATCACCGCGTCGGGCTTGGTGGTGCCGGCTTTCTCGATCGCCTTGATCCACATGTTGAAGCCGATCACATGCGCTTCCATCGGGTCGTTGGTCACGCGCTTCGGGTTCTTGGTGAAGGCTTTCCACTTCGCGATGAAATCCTTGTTGGACTTGTCGTCGGACGACTGGAAATAGTTCCAGGCGGCGAGATGGCCAACCAGCGGCTTGGTGTCGATGCCGGCGAGTTCTTCCTCGCCGACGGAGAAGGCGATGACGGGAATGTCGGTCGCCTTCAGACCGGCGTTGCCGAGCTCCTTGTAGAAGGGCACGTTGGCGTCGCCGTTGATGGTGGAGACGACGGCGGTCTTCTTGCCGGCCGAGCCGAACTTCTTGATGTCGGAAACGATCGTTTGCCAGTCCGAATGTCCAAACGGCGTATAGTTGATCATGATGTCTTCGGCCGGGACGCCCTTGGCCTTGAGGTAGGCTTCGAGAATTTTGTTGGTGGTGCGCGGATAGACATAGTCGGTGCCCGCGAGCACCCAGCGCTTCACTGAACCGCCCTCCTTGCTCATAAGATAGTCAACGGCGGGGATCGCCTGCTGGTTCGGCGCGGCGCCCGTGTAGAAAATGTTGCGCTGGGATTCCTCGCCCTCGTACTGCACGGGGTAGAACAGGATCGAGTTCAGTTCTTCGAACACCGGCAGCACCGACTTGCGCGACACCGAGGTCCAGCAACCGAACACCGCGTCGACCTTTTCCTTCGAGACCAGTTCGCGCGCCTTTTCCGCGAACAACGGCCAGTTGGAGGCGGGATC
>JANYDZ010000412.1 GCA_025363375.1 Hyphomicrobiales bacterium | reverse complement strand
TCCAGACTGAAGAACAGAAGCGACGACTTGAGGCTCAGGAAAAGCGATGGGGGCAACCTTTTGATTTTTGCCGAGCCACCTCATTTTATTCTTCGCCATCCAGATTGCGCCTCTTGGTGCTGGCTCAACAAAATTCCGTTCGCTGTAACAGGGCCAGCGCCGTTTGCCCGGCGTCAATCGCACAAAACATTTCTTCGCGCCAGTACCGCGCCCATAAAACCTTGACCCGGAGCCTTGCGGTCACGCGACCGCACCCAGCGAATCGCCGGCGCATTGACGTCACTTTCCCTGAATGCTAGCGACACCACTCGCAAATGTATTGAGGAACACATGGCCGACGCAACCAAAATCAGCCGTTACCCTATCGCGGAAAAAGTCGGCTTGTCCGTTCAAACCCTCGAAGATGAAGTCAATTATTACAAAAAATTGGCCAATCTGCGCTTTCCGAACATCGAAGCCAGCGATCTGTCGGCCAATATGGCCCAACTGTTGGCGGAAAACGACGAATTGAAACGCCGTCTGGCGCAGGCAAACCAGCACGAAGCCTATCAGAAATGGTTTGAAAGCGCGTTTGGCAAGGCGATGCCCGTGCCCAATACCTGGCCCTTCTCGACCTTTCAGCAGGGCACGCCCTGGTGCGACAAGGTCGTCTACGGCATGCAGGATGGCGAGATCCTGTACGCCGAACATTTGCTGGGAATACTCGAAAAAGACGGGATCAAGGGAGATATCGTCGAATTCGGCACCTATTTCGGTCACTGGGTTCAGGTCATCTGCGAGACGCTCGAGCGCAACCAATGGTCCCGGAATGTCTGGGGCTTCGACAGTTTTGAAGGCCTGCCGGAACCCGACGCAAAGCTTGATCCGGACTGCTGGACCAAGGGCATGTATTCAGCCCCCTTTGAAGAGGTGCAGAAGCGGCTGCAAATCGACAAGCGCTTGTATCTGAAGCTTGTCAAAGGCTGGTTCAACAAGACCCTGATCGAAGAACCCGCCACCTCGATCCAGAAAATCGCCTATGCGCGCATTGACGGCGATCTCTACGAATCGTGCTTCGATTGCCTGAAATATCTGGATGGCCGCCTGGTGGACGGCGCCGTGGTTGTGTTCGACGACTGGCAGTTTTCGACCGATATCGGCGAGCCCAAGGCTGTCAAGGAATGGCTGGACGCGGGCGCGGCGTCCCGATACCGCTTTGAATATCTGGAGATGAACATGTGGGCGCATCTTTACGCGCGCGTGTGGCATCGCTGATTTTCGCGCGGTCCGCCCGCGTTGAGGGCGGGCCTGCGTGGACGCGCGGACAAGCCGTCATTGACAAGTTGTCATTGACAAGTCGTCATTGAATTGACGCGTTTGTCGCCGTAGATTCGCCGCGTGAACGCGCGACATAGGCTCCGGTGATCGGTCCATCCGACCGGCGCCGCGAACGGGATTTGGCTCTGTGTATCTGAACGCCAACGAGACTTTCGGGATGCGCGCCGCCTTCATCCGGCAGTGCCGGGTTCTGGGCGCGGTCATGTTGCGCAACGTGCGTACGCGGTTCTTCGGCCACGGCCTGGGCTATCTGATCGCCATCGGATGGCCGCTGGCGCACATGTTGATCCTGATGGCCATTTTCTCCGCAGCGAACAGGGCGCCTCCGTTCGGCGAGAGCACCGTTCTGTTCGTCGCAACGGGCTCGATTCAGTTCATGACGTTTTCATACCTGTCCCGGTTCATGATGGTCTCCGTCCTCACGACGCGGCCGTTGCTGGCGTTTCCGCAAGTCAAGGTTCTGGACGTGTTTTTCGCCAGCGCCGTGCTGGAGACGCTATCGTCGTGCCTCGTGGCGACGATCATGATCACCCTCGCCTGGTGCTTCAATATTCCAGCCATGCCCAACGACCTCGTTGAAGCCGTTTGCGCTTTTGGCGCCGCCGTGCTGCTCGGCATCGGTTTTGGCGTTCTGAACGGCGTCATCGTTATGGCTGTACCGCTCTGGATGACCGGTTATGCCTTGTTCACACTCTGTTTGTGGATGACGGCTGGCGTGTATTTTGTCCCGCAATCGTTTCCCGAACCCTTTCGAACCGCGTTGTCCTACCACCCCGTCCTGCAGACCGTCGAATGGATGCGATTCGCCTATTACGAAGGCTACGGCGATCTCGTGCTGGACAGGGCCTACACGATCGAAATGGGCCTCGGCACCTTGTTCCTTGGGCTTTTGCTGGAACGCGGGATGCGCGGGCACCTGTTGGCGTTGCGGTGAGACCGCGCCTTTGAAGATCTGACCGCCGCCGCGCCGCCCCGATTGCGCCGCTCATTTGTTTTGAGCGCGGTTGGACTGCGGTCACGCGCGTTTTCGCGCGCGGACGCAGAGAAACCTGTCTCCCCAGGAATAACAAAAATCATCGATTTCGAGCCCCGACATGGCCAACATTTTCTCGACGCCGCCAAAGCCGAAAAACCACCACCAGACGCCCTGCAGCCCTTCCTCGGACGCGCGTTCCGGCGTCAGCTCGCCGGCGCCCGCGAATTGAGCAAGCCGAACGCCTCGATCATCCCAGCTTTCGTAAAGCGCCTTCGCCATCGGCGCGTTCCGCCCGCCCGCATAGATCATGTCCTGCGCGCTGAAGGAAACACGTTCGTCGCCGATTTGTCGATCAAATGATTTAGTGATCGGGACGTTGAAGAAAACATAGCGTTTGGCGATCCCGGCCGCCCGCCGCAAGGCCTGAACAGGCTCCCGCAACAGGAAAATGTGATCCCGCAAGACGACCGCGTCCACGTCTCCCGCCTTGTTGGCGATATCAGGTTCGCCCAACTCGCCGAGAACCGCCCATTGCGCGAGCAGGTCCTCTTCAGCCCAGAAATGACGCGCCTTCAAAGTACTTTTGGTTTTCTGGAAGGTTTCGATTCTGGATCGAACTTCCGGCGCCACGTCCATGCGCGCGGCAAGATGGTGAAACGCCTTGTCCGAGGCGGGCGCGCGCACCGGCGAAAGAAAGCGCGCGTTTCTCGCGCCGGCGTCGAGACACAGCAATATCCGTTTCATGGCGTCCAGTTCGGATCCGCCCACCTCCAGAATGGACAAACCAGGGGCTGCGGTCGCGACCATGTCGTTGAATTTGTCCTCACGCAGGCTTTGCAACGTGGGCGCCGGCGGGCCGCGATCGACGCCTTCGGCGATTTCAACCATGGCGCCGGGCGCGCTCGACGCCGACATGCGCCGGCCCTCCGCCGCGCCGTATGAAATGTAATGAAACACCGGCTCCAGGTTGGACTCGGCGACATCGATATATTCACGCAAATACCATCTGACGTCGAAGGCCGCGGATGGCGATCGCCGTTCGCGCCAGCCATGCGCAATGTAATGATCAAGCGGATCCCACCCCCGCTTCGCGACCTCCGGATGGTTCGCGAGATAAAACGCGCCGTCGAACAGCCCGGAATTCGACAACAGCGCCCTGTGTTCCGGGCGGATTTGCGCAATTCCGGGGCGCGCGGTTCCGCCGAACAAACGTTCCAGAAACCGCAGCATTTGATTTTTGCCCTCTTTGGATATTCACGCCCGGGATATTCACGCCCGGCAAGTTCCATCGGCGTGCGCGTCCGGCTATACGGGTCGATGCAAGCCGGCGGCGCCACGCCTAACACAATTCGATTTTATTTCAAACGACCTCCCCGTCAATTCCGAGTGTTCGCGGGGCGTTCGCGATTGACCTGTTCATCAGGCGCGGTTTGCGGTTTTCAACGCCCT